>CAYGGG010000001.1:0-62564 GCA_964349455.1 uncultured Muribaculaceae bacterium
ATACTACAATTTATACTAACTTATATTATTGACAAAAAAAAATATTCAACATATAATAATAGCGTATAGGAGGAATAATAATGTTAGAAAATAATAATGACACACAACCATTATTAAACAAGGATGGTAGCCGAAAGTATAATACATTAACTGATTTCATTGATAGGGCTTGGTTAGATACTAAACTAGTATATAACCTTGGAGAAAACACAGACGAAATAGAACAAAAATTTAAAAAAGCATTTCTAGATCAAGTAAAAATCGATTTTGAAAGAGGAACAACAATACTTAATCACGTACATGGCGAAGGTAGAGAAGAAGCCATTAACGAACAAATCAATTGGTTACAATTTGGCGCACCTAAAATTGAAGAAGATAAAATAACTGCCGAGATGACCCAAAGAGAACTTGATTTTATAAGTAACGAGGAAAGCAATATCACACATGTTAGAATAGGATACGCTAGCGGTGGTAATAAACTAACCGGAAATTTAAAAGCTGGAATAATTGCCGCAGGAATCAACGAAAAAGGCGAGCTTCCTTATCCTGATACAACAATGGAAAACCACACCACCCGTCCGTGTTACCTTTATGAATATATAGAATTACCACTAGACTATGAATTCACAGAAGAATTTGAAACTTCAAAACAAAGATAAAGAAAAAGGAATCACTTGATTCCTTTTTTTCATAAATACTTTTCGATTTTTTTGAACTCTGGTTCTTTTTTTAATTCAGTTCTTTCTAAATCACTAAAAATCTTTTTTTGATCACGATCAATTTGCTTAGGAATTACAACTTTAATAACAACATACATATCACCCTTACCATAAGCATTAACCGAATTAACACCTTTATTTTTCAAACGATGCTTATCACCAGTTTCACTACCTGCTGGAATCGTTAACTTAACACTACCATCAATCGTTGGAATCTCTTTTTTAACCCCCAAAACCGCTTCTGAAATAGTAATTGGTAACTCCAAATAAATATCATTTCCTTCTCTTAAAAAAATTGGATGCTTTTTAACCTTAAACTCAATATACAAATCACCATTTGCACCACTACCAATATCACCTAATCCACTCATTCTCAGTTGATTTCCAGTATCAATTCCTGCTGGAATTTTTACTTCGATTTTTTTCTTTTTTTTAACCTTACCAACTCCACTACAACTAGGACAAATTTTTTCAAACACTAGCCCCTGTCCTTCACAAGCAGAACAAACATTTCTCGTCGCAAAATTACCAAAAATAGTTCTTTGGTTCATCTCAACATAACCAGAACCGCCACAACTAGCACATCTTTTTTCACCAAAACCACCAACCCCACTACACTCAGAACACTTCTCATTAGCCATCACTTCAATTTCTTTTTTAGCACCAAAAACAGCCTCCTCAAAAGAAATTTCCATCACCGTTAACATATCTCTTCCTTTTCTTGATCTACTAGTTCTTCCTCCAAAAAAATCAGAAAACCCACTCGCACCAAAAATATCACCAAACATATCCGAAAAATCAAAACCAGAAAAATCAAAACCTGCACCATTACCACCAGCAAAAGCCGAATGACCATGTTGATCATACTGTGCTTTTCTTTTTTCATCACTTAAAACTGCATAAGCTTCTTGGGCTTCTTTGAATTTTTCGGCAGCTCCTACTTCCTTTGAAACATCAGGATGATATTTTTTAGCTAATTTTCGAAATGCACTTTTAATTTCTTCATTTGTTGCACTTTTTGAAACACCTAAAATTTCATAATAATCTCTTTTGCTCATCTTCTATCTCCTTCAATGAAGAAAAAGTCTTTCGACTTTTACTTTTCTTCAAACTCCGCCTCAACCACTTTTTCTTCCTTATTTTCAGCTTCTTCTTCAGTTGGTGCTTCTTTTTGACTTTGCTTAGCTTGCTCCTCGTAAACCTTTGTCGCTAATTTCATCGCAACTTCATTTAGCTTCTCTTTTAACTCTTTAATTTTTTCTAACTCATTTTTCTCTAAAGCCTCTTTTAAAGACTTAGCCAATTCCTCAGCTTCAGTTTTATCTTTTTCATCAACCTTATCGCCTAAATCTTTAAGTGCTTTTTCTGTAGCAAACACTAATTGCTCAGCCTCATTTCGTAAATCAGCTTCTTCTTTTTTCTTAGCATCAGCTTCTTTATTTTCTTCAGCTTCCTTAACCATTTTTTCAATCTCTTCTTCTGTTAAACTAGTCGTTGACGTAATCGTAATTGATTGTTCCTTATTAGTTCCTAAATCTTTCGCCTTAACATTAACAATTCCATTCGCATCAATATCAAAAGTAACCTCAATCTGCGGAATTCCTCTTGGTGCTGGTGGAATATCGGTTAACTGAAAGCGACCCAATGTTTTATTATTCGTTGCCATTGGTCTTTCACCCTGTAAAACATGGATGTCAACGGCGGGCTGGGAATCAACTGCTGTTGAAAAAACTTGACTCTTACTAGTTGGAATCGTCGTATTTCTTGAAATTAAAGTTGTCATAACACTACCTAAAGTTTCAATCCCTAAAGAAAGCGGTGTTACATCAAGTAAAACAATATCATTAACATCACCCGCTAAAACAGCTCCTTGAATTGCTGCGCCTGCTGCAACCACTTCATCCGGATTAACCCCTTTACTAGCTTGTTTTCCTAATTCTTTTTCGACTAATTCAACCACTTTTGGAATTCTTGTCGAACCACCAACCAAAATCACTTTATCAATATCTTTTTTAGTCAAATCAGCATCTTTTAAAGCTTTTCTAACCGGTTCTAAAGTAGCTTCCAATAAATCGTCTATTAACTCTTCAAACTTAGCTCGACTTAAACTCTTTTCAAAATGGATTGGACCATCATTACCTTGCGTAATAAATGGCAGCGAAATTTGCGTTGTTGTTACCCCACTTAATTCCTTTTTTGCTTTTTCAGCCGCATCCTTAATTCTTTGCAAGGCCATTTTGTCCTTTGCCAAATCAATTCCAACTTCTTTTTTAAATTCGGTGACCAAATAATCAATCACTCGTTGATCAAAATCATCACCACCTAGTCGATTATTACCACTTGTTGACTTTACTTCAAAAACACCATCACCTAGTTCCAAAATTGAAACATCAAATGTACCACCACCCAAATCATAAACTAAAATCTTTTCTGATTTTTCTTGCTTATCAAGACCATAGGCCAATGCTGCTGCCGTTGGTTCATTAATAATTCGCTCAACTTCTAAACCGGCAATTTTGCCCGCGTTTTTAGTTGCTTGTCTTTCGGCATCATTAAAATATGCTGGTACCGTAATAACTGCTTTCTTAACTTCTGTTCCTAAATAACTTTCCGCTGTTTTTTTCAAATCAGCTAAAATCATGGCACTAATTTCCTCTGGGGTATAAGTTTTATCGCCAACCTTAATTTTCTCCTTTGTTCCCATCAATCTTTTAACTGAAGAAACCGTATTTGGATTAGTTACCATTTGTCTTTTAGCAGATTCCCCCACAAACTTTTCATCATTTTTAAAAGCAACTACCGAAGGTGTTGTTCTACCCCCTTCTGGGTTAGCGATAATTTTGGCCTCGCCACCTTCAAACACAGCCACACAACTATTCGTTGTTCCTAAATCAATTCCGATAATTTTACTCATTTTCATCATTCCTTTCTATTCGCTAATTTTTACCTTAGCTGGTCTTAAGACCCTTTCATTTAATAAATATCCTTTTTGTAAAATTTCCACTACCATTCCTGGTTCAATACCATCAACTTTTTCCTTAATTAAAGCCTCATGGTAAATTGGATCAAATGGTTTATTAATACCATCAATTTCTTTTAAATTAAAACTATATAAAGCGTTCATGAAATTGTGATAAATCATTTTATAGCCTTTCAAAAATTTAGATACCTCATCATCCAGATTAGCATCATCCATTGCAACAGCACGCTCAAAGTCATCTAAAAACGGAAGTATTTCTTTAATTAAGTCGGCATTGGCCAAACAAACCATTTTCATAAACTCTTCGTCTTTACGCTTGCGATAGTTAATTGCTTCTGCTTGTTGACGAATTAACTTATCCTCTAACTCGGCAATTTTTTCATTTAATTCATCTTTTTTCTTAGTCATCGTTTCCTCCTATATTTTCCTTAATATATTTCAACAAAGACAACACGCGATCATATTCCATTCTTTTTGGACCAATAATTGCAATCGTTCCTTTTTGACCACCAATCTGATAATTAGTTTTAATAATTCCAACATCATTATCAAATTCGCTCTCACTCCCAATATAAACCTTTATATCTTGATCATCAGTCTTAATCTTATTAATCAAGTCATAATCATCAAACTTTGTTAAAATTTCTCTTATTTTTTTAGTATCATTAAACTCTGGTTGAGCAAAAAATTTACTAGCGCCTTTTATTCTTATCTCTGGTTCAGTTACATCGCGAAATGCTTCATAAAAAGCCGAATATAATACTTCATGTTGTTTAATATATTTCTCAATTACTGGTTTTATCTTAAACTCAAGCACCGAACCAACTTGATTAAGTGGTGTCCCAACAATCAAACGATTAATAATATCAACCGTTTTCTTAACCTCAGCCAAACTAATCGCTTCACTTAACAAAATATTCTTGTGCTCAACATACCCCTTATCAGTGATTAACAAAGCAACTAACTTATTTTCTGAAGTAGGTATGACCTCAACCTTAGCAATTAAATTACTTGATGAGTCATCACCCAACACAACCGCTGTATAATTAGTCAAATCACTAACAATTTCCATGCTCTTGGTAATTACGTCATTTAAAGCAAGCGAATGATTATGAAAAATCGTTTGCAATTTTAACATGTCCTCTCCCGTTAACTCCTTTGGGCTCATAATATGATCAACATAATAACGATACCCCTTTTCACTAGGAATTCTCCCCGAAGAAACATGCATTTTTTCAAGCATTCCTAATTCCTCTAAAAAAGCCATTTCGTTACGAATCGTTGCACTAGAACATTTTATCGCTTTGCAAATTGCATTTGATCCAATTGCTCTGGCTGATGAAATATATTCCTCAACAATCATTTTAAAAATCTTTTGTTGGCGGTTGCTTAACATAAAATCGCCTCCCTTTAGCAGTCTGAAACTTCAAGCGCTATTTAATTATAACATACCTTTTTTAGCAATGTCAACACCTAATTGCTAAAAAACGAAAACAAAAAAAAAGATAAGAAATTTCTTATCTTTCAACAATCTTAATGTTTACTTTTCTCGTCTTTGGTGTGTAGTTAACACGTACATCAGTTCCCTCAACCTGAACATCAATCTCATATTCGCCAGCTTTTAAGCCCGCTAAATCTAAGAAGGCTCGAACATCATCAATATTAATCCCTTCTAACACTGAAGCAACCCCTTGTAATCCAACGTTCACCTTAACATCAGCTTGCGAAACCGCCTGCACCGCAAGACCGGTTTCCAAATTACGATATTCAATATTAATACCTTTGATTTCTTGTTCAACCGCTTCGCCAAGTGATATTCCGACCGTTACCGAACTAATACTCAAAGCACGAACTCCCAAAGGTGCTCGCAAATCAACCTTAAATTCGCGGTCTTCAGCAAGATTATTAACATCAATTTCCAGATCAATAAAATTAATTGCTTCAATAACATCTTCTGTTCCAAAAATTTCAACTCGCGTATCACTTAATTCAATTGCACTAATTGCTTTACCAAAGCCAACCTTACCAATTGGTTTAACACGAATTGCCACTTCCTTACTTGGCGACTCAACTCGCATTGAAGCATCAACCCGCTCTGGTTCAATTTCTACCTGAACAATTTGTCCATTACTATCATAAGCAACAATTGGCACCCCTTTTAAAACAACATCACCAATATCCGTGCTAGCTAAATTTTTTAAATCAACCAACGCCTTTACCACTGCCACTTCATTTAAATCTTTTTCCGCACCCTTTACAATTACCGTATCAGCCGATACTTTTAAATTACTAATTACCAATCGCTCTGATAACACATCTTGATTTAACACATCAACCGATAATGGTTTAATCTCAGAAACCTTTGGATAAATTACAACCGTTGCAACTGATGGATTAACACTATGGGTAATTGATGGTAACGCTTGCTTATATTCAATACTAACCCGATGCGTTCCCGGCAAAAGCCCCGTCAAATCAATTGTCACTTTATGATTTGATGCCTGCTTTGCAAACATTAACTCTGAGCGTCTTCCAATTAACGTTAAATCAACTTTCTCTGGGATCCCCTCAATCACATAAGCCTCTTCATTATAAACAACATCAATCGTTAAATCAGAAATAATTTCTGCCGAACTTTCGGTATAAACAATTAATTTCTGGTCAATTACAATAAAAACCAAAATTGAAATTGCAAGCGAAATAAATATTAGCGTAGATTTCATCAACAACCAATTTTCAAAAAGTTTCGTAAAACCAGAAAACATTTTATTAACACTGTAAATTGCTTTCCCAATTGGCGTAATAATTATTTTTTCAAAAACAGATATTATCATTTTAAATATCATTTTCATCTTTATCACCATCTTCATCGTCAACCTCAATCGCCATTTTTTTTGGTTGAAGTTCCTCTAATAATATTAACTTTAATTCATCAATCGTTAAATTATAACGTAATTCCGAATCAATTGCAACTGAAACACGCCCTGTTTCTTCAGAAACAATCAAAGCTAAACAATCAGTTTCCTCAGCAATTCCCAAAGCCGCTCGATGCCTCGTTCCAAGTCGTTTACTAATTTTTAAGTTGTCACTTGTCGGAAACACAGCCCCAGCCGAAATAATTTTATCACCTTGAAGAATTACACCACCATCATGCAATGGATTATCTGGGAAAAAGATTGCAACTAGCAAATCGCTTGATATATCAGCATATATTTTTTTTGATTTTCCAATATATTCACCCAACGAAACATCTTTTTCAATCACAATCAAAGCACCTATCATATCCTTTTTTAATATTGAAATCGCCTGAACAATCTCATAAACCATTCTTTCTCGCTCATCAATCGATAAAACTTTGTGCCGTCCTAAAAATTGACTTCGACCAATTTGTTCCAAAAAATTTCTAATTTCTGGTTGAAAAATAATAATTAAGGCCAGCGGTCCCCACATAATCATATAATCAATAACATAAGCCGTTGCCACCAAATTAAAAAGATCACTAACAATTTTTAAAAACAAAACAAAAATTATTCCTTTAAAAAGCAATAGCATTCGCACATTATTTCGCAAGTTTTTCATTAAATAGTAAAAAACAAGCCATAAAATCGCTACATCTAAAATCTTTATCATCATCATTACAATACTATTAAGTGTCATTTTCCCCTCCAATTAACATAATCATTATAACATACAAAAAGACAAAAAAAAACACTTTCAAATGAAAGTCTTTTTAAAATTTCCAAACATCCTCTTCATCACTTGTTTCTTCAACCTTGGGTTCCTTTTTTTCCTCTTTAGCAATTTGTTCAATATCAATTTGTTCAGTTTTACTTAAATCGACTTCACTAATCTCTTCTTCAACAATTTCGCTATTATCACTTTGAATCACACCAGCCTCTTCAATTTCAGTAACTTCTAAATCAGGATTACTTCGTCGCGTTTTCTTATCAACACTTCCCTGACCAAAATTTGTTTTTTCAGCAAAATAACCAATAAATGCCATTAAAGCAACAATACCGCCAGTTAAAACCCACGTTAAATTATCTTTTACAAAACTAATTGCTTGATCCATATCTTTCACCCCAATATATTCTACATATCATCATATCACTATTTTTTTATTTTTTCAACATTTAATTTAAAAAATCAATTCCTTTATGAATATCATAACCGATTAAACCTGAAAACGATAATTGACGCATCGCTTCATATGCAACAATCGCCACCGAATTAGCTAAATTCAACGATCTCACCTTATCAGTTGTTGGAATTCGAAAACAATTCTCAAGATTATTTTTTAGAATTTCCTTATCAATTCCAGTGCTTTCTTTTCCAAAAATCAAATAATAATTTTCAGTTTCATCAAAGAGGAATTGACAATAATCTTTTGTTGCATATCTAGTATAAAACAAATATATTCCTTTATTATTAACCTTAAAATCCAAAAAATCATCATAAACAAGATAATCTAAACTATCAGTATAATTAACAGCTGCTCGCTTTGTTTGACTTAACGCAAATCCAAACGGCTTAATTAAATGTAATCTTGCGCCAATTGCTACACAAGTACGCATAATATTGCCCGTGTTTTGAGGGATTTCCGGTTCAAACAACACAACATTAATCAATATTATACCCCTTTGTTTCAATAAAATTACGCAATCCTTCAATATCCCGATCAAACAAACTATACTTATTTTCAACAAGAAAATCATGCACAAACAAAACATAATCATTTTGATCAATCTCGTGGTCTATTAATGCTTTGATCTTCTCTTTATCCTTTTCACTCAAATCTAATCGGTTAATATAAATCACTTCATTCAAAATATTTTGTTGTGCAAAAAGATTAACCACCTCTAGCATAAAATCCTTTTCTTGTTTTTTATCAGTAAAAATAATAATGACATCTGGCGTTTCCAAAAGAAAATCATCTAAATTAGCAACTTTCACTTCTGGAACTAAGTTATCAATAAAACTCTCTTCTTCAACTTTTTTTTCGGCTTCACTGTATTCTTTAATCAAAAATAAAGTTAACCAAACAAACCCAATTGAAATAATGCCTAACAACAAATAATTTTTCACCAAACACCTCTTTTCTAAAATTCCTGAATTGCTTCTACATCATTTAATGTAACATCCGGGAACACAACATTTTCCTTATCAGCTAAAGTTTGAAATTTAGTTCTAAAACTCTCTAATTCTTTTACAATACTATCAGGATAAATTCGTTTGCTCGTTTTAATTGCATTATATACATCAATCAATTCAACAGCCTTTCGATCAGCGAACAACGCTTGTGAAAACGCTTGTGATAAAACCGAAAAAGCAACATCAGGATACATTGCTGACAAACCATATATTCTTTTAAATTCTGAAGTTGCGTCAACAATTGATTCCATTAATTGCTTTGCAACAAAATCTTTATATTTAAAACTAATTTTAGTTTGCTTTTCAATCTTGGGCAGTGTTTCTTGTAAAATTTTAATCGTTGTTTCACGATCAGGCTCCAACACATCAATCTTTTCAAATCGCCTTAAAAAAGCTCGATCACGAATAATATATGCATAATATTCCTCTGCAGTAGTTGCGCCAATCACCTTAACATCCCCTCGATCAATAACCGGTTTTAAAATGTTGGCCAGATCCATTGGGCCGGCTCCTTTGCCACCCATTAAAGTGTGAACTTCATCAATAAATATAATTGTCTTACTCAAACTTTTTGCTTCATTAACAAAAACCGACATAATTAATTCTTCCCGCCCTTTGTAAAACATTGTTCCAACTAATGAATTCGCCGTTATTTTCAAAATTTTATAACCAAGCAATCGTTCTGGTACTTTACCCATTTGAATTCGATAAGCCAGCCCCTCCACAATTGCCGTTTTACCAATTCCCGCCTTGCCAACTAACAATCCCGATTTTTCTGGCGTTAATAAAACCATAATCAGTTTTTTTATTTCATCATCACGAGCAATTGCCGGATTAGTAATAAAATTCTTGCTGGTTAAATATTCACCATTCAAAGCAACCAAACTAATATTGTCATCAAAATCTAATATTTCGATTTTTTCCACAAAACCCCTCTTCTCTATCTTTTTATATAAACCCCATATCCTAACGACTCATTAAACAAAAATTCTTGATTAACCACTAATGTTTTTAATCCATATTCGTCATGATAATATCGTACATAAAGTCTCTCTTTATAATAAACATAATCTCTTAAAAATATAATGTTTGCTGGTTCTTTTGTTGTAAATACATATTTCATATAATCTGGTCTTCGCCCGGGGGCCTGATAAACTAAGTAATCTTCATCTCTTTCAATAACATAATAAACATATCCAATCTCACCCAATATTTTTTTCACTAACCAATAATCATCTTTATTACGCACTTCATCTTCTAAAACAAATTTTACACTACTTTTTGACGCATCGTCAACGTTAGTCACTTCCCATTTGCCATTTTTAAAAACTTTTATTCCCAAATAAACATTCCCTATTTCAATAACCTTCCCATTATCAACATCAACCTGATATTGCTTACGATTATCAAAATTATAAATATATAGCAAATCGTCAACCACTCCTTGAAAAACAGCATCAAATCCTATTGCTTCAGGCAACTCAATCGTTGTCATTACATTATTAACCAAACTAATACGCCACAATTTATCAAAATCTAAATCACGATTATAATCAGCAAAAACAACATACTCACCAACAATTATTCTTAATTCTGTTTTATAAACATCTTTATTGAAAGGAGCTACACTAGTAATTCTTCGGCTACTATTTTTACTCACATTATCAATTCCACGATAATTATCAACAAAAACGTAATGATCATCCAGCACGTGATCCAAATGCACCGCCGTAAATCCCTCATCCAAAACATTATCGGCCTCATCTACAAATTGTTCAACACTGTATGCCGGATGAATTAGTTCAACTTCCGCATCAAAACTATCATCGATTCCCCGAATTGTTTGATAATTATAAACACCCTCATTATAATGGCAAACCACATCCGAAATTAACTGATTAAAAGCCAAAACTGGTAATAAACATGTCGCAAAATCAGTTTCAACATAACCAATTTGTTTTATAATTTCTTCAGCACGGTAAAAATGACGATAAGTTTGAAAATAAAATGTCTCATTACCTACTCTTATTTGAAAAAAATAGTGGGAATCATCTTTATCTCGGACAAATTCTTCATATATTTCATATGTTTTACCATCTTTTTCAATGAAATAAGTTGCTTGATGACCTTTATTAAAAAAAAGTAAAATTAATTGTAAAATAACATACAAGAAGACCAAATAAAATAGTGCCGAAATTAATTTCCTCATCTTATCAACCTCATCTATATCATATCATAAATTAACCAATAAGAAAACAAAAAAAAATACTGAAATTCAGTATTTTTAATAATAATTATTCTTTAATATAAACAGTTTTATACTCTTCAGTTAAAATATTATTTTCTTTACCACGAAGCGGACAACCCAAATCGTCAAAATGAGTATGCGTTTTATCAGCAAAATCTTTATACGTGTCATATTTCATTTCCGCTTTTAAATCATCAAATCGATCAGTTGCATAATCATTGTCAGCAAATATTTGGTCATTATTAATAAATAACTCTATATTCCCTGCTTCTTTCATAAAGACAAATACATTTGAACTAATATTCCAAACTAAATAATTATCTTCTTTATTGGTAAAGATAACATCTGCCGTTCTCGTCCAACCTTCATCTTCAAGATACCCTTCGATATACTCCGAACAGGTAACATCAACTGTTTTTTTATCGTCTTTTTTATCCTCATCATTTCCACAACCACATCCTGTTGCAACTAATGCCACAAATAACAATAATAATAGTTTTTTCATTTACGCTCTCCTTTCATAATTATTCCTTTTCATTATAATACAATAATCCTAAAAATGCAACATTTTTTTAATTTCCATTATTTATCGACCATCTTTTTACAACATCCGCATTACTACTAGTTGGTTCTGGAGCCGGCAAATCCATTTTAACAATCATTGGCACCTTAAACGCCTTTCCAAAAGCAACACAAGTCCCAGGCTGTAAACTCTTTTGTTTTTCAACAATTTCAGCACTAATATTCGGCAGCATTTTTCGAATATAATCCAAATCCCTTGGATGATTCATTTTAAAAATTAAAAAATTACTACATTGTGAAATAACGGTATCAGAAATTTCAACCGGGCGCTGCGAAATAAGATTTAACACCATCCCATACTTTCGACCCTCTTTTGCAACCCGTTCGAACACATTGTAACCTAACAAGTAAACATCACGATCATTTTGAACATATCGGTGCGCCTCTTCAACAAAAATATGAATTGGAATTGAAGCCCGATCTTTTAACCTTTTTGAAAAATCAAATAGCATTTTTGAATAAATTTTTACAACTACTTTTGCAAACCAATCATCAACATCTTCTAAATTAAAATTAATAATTTGCGCCTTTTTCCCACCAATCGAAACCAAACTAGAAATAAAACTATCAATTGATGTATACTTAGGAACATCAAAAAATCGTTCGTACTCACCATTAATAATTCCGTGCAAACGAACTTTCAAAGTAACAGCTTCATGATAAGTTTTTTCATTTCGCAAAAGACCTTCCGAAATCAAAGTAAATTCAAGTGCGCGTTCTAAATCTTGAACTGTATAATACGCTATTTTCGGTGGCTGGTGTTTTTCTAATTCTTCATCGATAAACTGCGTAATATAACTATTAACCAAAATGCTTTCAACAAACTCGCCCTTTAAATCAATAATAAAACATTCACGAAACTTTCTAACATAACCAACTCCTTGCACCGGGGCTTCCAAGTTAAAATGACTCGTCTTACAAGAAGCAAAAATAGCAAAAATATCATTTCGCTTACTCGCTGCTGTTTGATTAGTATATAAAATTGTCATAATTGCCTTTGCAATCAAATGATCTTTGTATTTTTCAGAAAGTTCATTTTCCTCGGAAAAAATCCTAGCCAGTTTTAACATTCGTTCAATAATTAACAATTGCGAATGCTCTTCCGCATCAAGCAACAAAGCAACCTCATCAACCCCTAAAAACCAAATTGGAATTTCTAACTTTACGCCCTTTGCTTGAAACTTATTAGTTGTGTATATTTTAAAATTAAAATTTGGATTAATTTGATTAATATTTTCAAACGCATTATGATATTCACCATAAGCATCAAAAATAAAAAAATTAGAACGAAAAGGAACAACATTCTTATTCAAAAAAATATTTTGCAAAATACGAGCAACGCCATAAGACTTTCCACTACCGCTATTTCCAAAAATAGCCATATGATTACTAAACAATTCATTAATATCAACATAAATAGGACAATTATCATAAAGCGGTGACGACCCTAAATAAAAATTGCTCATATTGCTAGTTCCAACGATCATCGATAATTCTTCCTTTGTAATTAGTCGTAAACTAGCTGATAAAGTTGGTTTACGAATAACACCGCCAATGAACTGCCCATCAACAACTTCTCCAAGAAAACGAATCTTAATTATTTCCTTGCCAACGTCTTCAACCTCACCAAGAATTTTCTTCTTTTCGTCTTCAAAAACAACATGCATATTCATCAAGTTAGTTGCCAATGACATTCCTGTTTCAACTTCAATATGCGCTAAATTATCGCTAATATACACTATCTTCCCAAACATACTAGACCTCCCTTAAGATTCTTAACACCTGTTTTTTAACCTCATTATCTTTTATCATTTTCTCAATTTTTGCCGTTTTTTGCAATAGTTTTAACTTATTTTCTAAATCAAATAATTTTTCCTCAACTTCTTTTAATTGTTTATGGATAGCATTACGACTAATTTGATTATTTTCAGCAATTTCTTGTAAAGACAAATTATCAAAATAATAATCAATAAAATATTCTTTTTGCTTTGAAGTCAACAACACTTGATAAAAATCAAACAATTGACACAACAACAATTTTTCTTTCACGCCATCACCAACAATAAGCAAATTACAGCAATAGCTAAATAAGCAACCGTAAAATACTTTCGCTTGAAAGTATGATAATTATTATAAGCCATCCCAAACATTAAAAAGGCAAGCATCACATTTATAAGCATTTGAAATGCCGGTTCAATTAAAACCATTATAAATGTCATCACTGTCGCAACGCTAAACATTAACTGGTAAATCAATCCAATCATTTGTTTTTGACTATACTTCATCTTCCCACCCCCTAAACAATCCGTAAACATACTTTTCTAATTCAAACTTTTTTAAATCTTCCTTTTTTTCACCAAGACCAATAAATTTAACTGGTACTCCAGTTTCATCCTTAATCGCCAAAACAATCCCCCCCTTAGCTGTTCCATCCAATTTAGTTAAAATAATTCCAGTTACATTTACAATCTCACAAAAACTAATCGCTTGCGAAATACCATTTTGACCAGTTGTTGCATCAATTACTAACAACGTTTCGTGTGGTGCCCCCTCAACCAATCGTCCAATAACCTTATTTATTTTTTCCAATTCAGACATCAAATTTTCCTTGTTTTGCAAACGTCCAGCCGTATCAATCAAAACAACGTCATAATTTTCTTTTCGCGCAATAGCCATTCCGTCAAAAATAACACTAGCAGGATCCCCATCACCTTCAATAACCCGGATTCCCAATCGGGCGCCCCATTCACGCAACTGTTCCGTCGCTCCTGCACGAAACGTATCAGCCGCAATAATTAACACTTTTTTATTAAGTTCCTTCATCTGCCATGCCAGCTTAACCAAGGACGTTGTTTTTCCACTACCGTTAACACCAACAAAAAGCAATACCGTTAAATCAACAAACTTTATTTCATTATCAATTTGACCGTAAAAAGAAATTAACGAATTAACCAATTCTTTTTTAAAATCAACAAACTTCATTTTTTTATCATTATTAATTTTATCAATAAACCGATTAACTGTTTTAACACCCATATCAGCGCCAATTAATATTTCTTCTAACTCTTCAAAAAATGCACCATCAACATTGCGATATTTTTTTGCAAGCTCTTCAATTTTACCAACAACATTTTCACTTGTCTTCAAAAAACCCTTTTCATAATCAGTTTTTTCTTCATTGCTTTTAAATAAATTCTTAAATTGATTGATTAACCCCATCTTACCACCTATTCTTATTTTACAATAAAAAAGATTAAATTACTAGACAAAACAAAAAAAAAGAGTTATAATGGTTTAGTTGCTTTTCGGTTAAAAAAAAAGAAAGGAGGAAAAATGACTCAAAACACTAATGACGACACAAAAATTTTTGCACTCGGCGGTTTAGGCGAGGTTGGCAAAAACATGTTTTGTGTTGTTCACAAAGAAGAAATAATCATTATTGATGCAGGAATTGCTTTCCCTCAAGGAGAACTACTGGGGATTGACTATGTTATTCCTGATTTTACCTATTTAAAACAAAATGAAAGTAAAATAAAAGCTTTATTTATCACCCACGGGCATGAAGATCACATTGGTGGCATTCCGTTTTTATTACAAACCGTAAATGTTCCTTCTATTTATGCACCAAATCAAGCAATTGGATTAATTAACAAAAAGTTAACCGAGAGAAATATCCAACACAAGCACCTACTTACATACGATGATAAAGCAAAATTTAACTTTAAATATTTTCAACTAGAATTTTTCAAAACAACTCACTCAATTCCTGATTCACACGGTGTCTCAATTAAAACACCAAATGGGCGAATTGTTTTATCAGGCGATTTTAAATTTGATTTTACACCGATTGGTCCAATGACCGATCTTCATAAAATTGCTAGAATTGGCGAAGAAGGGGTTGATTTATTACTAAGCGATAGCACCAACGCTTTACACGAAGGAATATCAAGTAGCGAATCAAAAGTTGATGAAGCGTTAGGAGAAATGTTTAAAAAATATGAAGGGCGAATAATAATTGCCACTTTTGCGTCAAATGTTTATCGCTTAAAACATATTATCGATACATGCAGAAGAAATAATCGTAAAATTGCCGTTTTTGGACGGAGTATGGAAAACAATCTTGAAAATTCAATTCAAAGCGGATTCATTAAAAAAGAAGATATCTTTATCACACCAGACGAGGCCAATTTATTACCCGATCATAAAGTTTGTTTGCTTTGTACCGGTAGCCAGGGCGAACCCCTTGCTGCATTAAGTCGAATTGCAAATGGAACTCATAAACAAATTGAATTAAGAGAAGGCGATATCGTCGTTTTCTCATCTTCAGCAATTCCCGGTAATGCTTTGAGTATTTCAAGAACAATCAATAAACTTTATATGCGTAATGTTCAAGTATTCACTAACACTTCATTAAGCGATATTCACACATCTGGTCATGGTAAACAAGAAGAATTAAAACTAATGATTCGCTTATTAAAACCAACTCACTTTATGCCAGTCCACGGTGAATTTAGAATGCAAAAAGCACACGCCAACTTGGCAATCGAATGCGGTATTCCCAAAAACAAAACATTTATCTTAAAAAATGGCGATGTATTATCACTCAATCAAAAAAAAGTATCTTTAACGGGGACCGTCATTGCTGATAATGTATATATTGATGGAACGCAGGTTGGTAATATTAGTAATATAATCATGAAAGAAAGAAAAGCAATGTCCAATGAAGGAATAATCATAATTGCTGCTAATGTTAAAAACAACAAATTACTAGCAGATCCAGTTCTTTCAACAAGAGGCTTTGTTTTAATAAATAATAGTTTAGAATTCTTAAACAAATTAGCTGAAATTGCTAAAACAACAATTAACCAAACCGAAAGATATGAAGAAATTGACAATAATTTAACAACTGCCATTAGTAGTTATATATTTGAAAAAACCGGCCGTAAGCCAGTTCTTGTCAATCTAATTAATCAAATAAATAGTTAACTTTTAACTATTTTTTTTGCAAATTTTGCAATCTTAATAAAGCGATGATATAAACCAGATTTTGTTATTTTTTGTTCTGTTTCCAAACTAATAATTTCCGCTAATTCCGTCAAAGAAGCATCTGGATATTTTAAACGATAATCAGCAACAACCATTAACTTATTTGACAAGGCATCATACAACCCCTCATTTATAATCAAATTTATATCTCTAATTTGCTTATCTGAACTAAAAATCGTTTTATCAACATTAGCTTGCTCACAATTATTTAAACGATTTGTCATGTTCTTATGATCACGATAAATTCTCACATCTTCAAAATAAAACAAGCCACCCCCGGTTCCAATTATTTTCAAAAAGTCACTAATTTTTTCAGATTCTTTAATATAAATCATCATCTTCTTTTCTCGTTCTAATATTTTTGCATTTAGTGAAAAATTATTTAACAAATCCAAAATAAAAATCGCATAGTTAACATCATCAACCACAAACTCTAAATGGTAACTTGTTTTTTTAGGATCACTTAAACTCCCAACCGCTAAAAAAATACCCCTTAAAAAAACTTTCTTCATTTCATCATCATCAATCACAAAAAACAACGGTAACTGTTGTTTTTTTTCAACACTTAAACCTAACGTTTTTAAAACAAAATCATCTTTTTCCTCTATCTCTAAAATATAAATATAACGATTGCGAAACCGAAGCCCCTTACGAACCGTTATTTTACAATTAATTTGAAAAACCTTTTTTGTTAAACTAAAAACTCTTTTTGCCAAAGCAACACTCTCAGTTGTTATTTTTAAATTGGTTTCAAAAAAACCGACAACACTAAAAATAGCAGATAATTCGGAAATTGCTTCCAATCTACTACTCTCAATTCCGACAATTTCATTTTTTAGTTGTGAAGTAAAAGACATAAAATCACCCCTATAAGAAAAAATAATAAGAATTTTTTAATTCTAAAATATCATATTTTAATACTTTTTGATACAACATATTTTTACTAATCCGTTCACCATACTTTTCAAAAGTCTTCTTTTCACTACCAGTTAAATATGGTTCAATGATTTTTTTCACACTCTTCAAAGCGCCCTTAACATTTTCTTGTTTTTCTAAAGACTGATCAATCAACAAATAAAACTGTAAAAAATTAGCATTACCTAACAATAACATTTTTTCGATTTCTAAATAACCTTTTTTGCTGCATTCTAATATCTTATATCGATATAAATCCCATTCAGCAAACAAATATTCTTTTTTCTTCTCCCGAATAATGACATTGTTACATTTAACGGCTGATATGTTTTTGTCCTTCACTTCCAACATAATATCAACGTTAATTTCGAGTTTCATCACAAAATCAAGAAAAGAAATCAAATCAATTCGCTTTGAATGTGAACCATTTCTTTTTTTTACATCCTGATTTGAATAATGAATCTTTGGCGTTTCATCCCACGTATCAGCACATCTTTTAATTAACGAAAAAGGATTTTCATGTAAATTAGACGGATTTATTTGATCATGCAAATAATCATAAACAACTGGTATTTTTAACTTTTCACTAATCATTAACACATCTAGCACATTATAAGACTTATCATCATTTTCCACGACTAGTCTTTTTTTTATCCTATCATCTAACCGACGATAATTTTCGATGAAACGAACTATCGCCACTTCTTTGTCCTTATACACGCCACCAATGTGCAATATAATTTTATGATCATCATTAAGACCTAAAGCAGTTAACACCTTCTCATGATAAGCTAAATCAGCAATTGCATTATTCACAACAGTAGCAGAAGGTGAATTTAAAACCGTATATTGACCAGGATGCATCGAAACGCGCATATCATGTTTTTTAATTTTTTTGCCAATCAAATCAAACTGATCAACAAAATATTCCGCCCAATCAAAAACATTTAAAACACTTGATCCAAATGGAATTAAATCTGATGAAATTCGAAACAATTTTATTTCATGTTTTATATTATATTCAATAATATTTAGCAATGAATTTAAATTATGGCGAATAATTTTTTTTAAATTATTTTCATTTAAATTTTCCTTACGAAAAGTCTTAAAATCAGTATCCAAAACACCAACCGTTAAACAAGCATAACCAATCCTCATTTAATCACCCCCGTTAGCGAACAAAATAATAAGTAATCGATGAAACAGCAAGGGTTAGAAAACCACCCCAAGCAATATCAATTAACGTTACTTGAAGAGGCCAATCTTTAATCGTTGCTAAATTCGTTAAATCATATGTTGCATAAGTAATCGTTCCAAACAACAACGCCGCAATTACTAAATATCGAAAACTTTCTTTTTCAATTGCTGGATTAATTACAAAAAAAACAACCCCAACAATAAAGAACAAATAGAAAACACCAGCTGCTATCCAATTTGGACTATCTTTTAATAAAAAACCAATTTCTTTACTATAAAAATTACGAGCCACAAGTCCTAACCAAATACCATCAATAACTAAAAAAACAACCAAAGCAATCAAATAAATTTTTAAAAATCCCATCTTTACCTCCTTCCTGGTCCTGGAAAAAACATATTTGTTTTTCTTGCATATTCAATAAAATCAGGTCGATTTTGATATTTTTTTTCTAACAAAGGCACCCCTGAAACAAAAATCAATAAATAATTTATTAAAAGCGGACTGATTAAACTAATGTAACCAGATGGCACTGAAAGGGCGATTACACCAAGTCCAATCCACATTAGTCCCTCGCCAAAGTAATTCGGATGACGGGTGTATTTCCAAAGCCCAATAGTCATTAGTTTCCCTTTGTTCTTTTCCAAAGAAATAAACTTTTTTAATTGATAATCACCGACCACTTCAAAGAAATATCCAATTATCCATAATAAAACTCCAACATAATCAAATAAGGTTAATCGCCCACTATCGCTCATTATAAACACAATTGGTAATGAAATAATATATAACAAAACCATTTGTGACATAAAAACATTTACAAATGCTTTTATCTCTTGCTTGTCACCCCATTTTTTGCGCATTTCTTGATAACGAAAATCTTCTTCTTTATTCCAATTACGCAAAAACAAATGATAAGACAAACGAAGGCCCCATAATAAAATTAAAATAAAAACAACGTTTGATCTAATATCAAAAGCACTAAAAAGATAGTTTACAATTGCAATTAAAACAAACCCAAGGCCCCAAGCAATATCAATTAAAGCATTGTTTTTCTTCTTTTGCGCTAAAAAGAAAAACAAACAAAAATAAACGAACAACAAAATTAAATTATAAAAAAACATCATATTATCACCAAATTTATTATAACATAAAAAAAGAAGCGAAAAATTAATCGTTCTTCTTAAGATGAACATCCATTTGCGGAAATGGAATTTTAATCTTCGCCCTATCAAATTCTTCTTTAACCTGTTCCATTAAATCGTAATACACCGTCCAATAATCTTCTGTCTTCGCCCAAACTCGAACAACAAACACCAAATCATTACTGCCGTGTTCAAATAATTTAATAAAGGGCTCTGGTTCTTTCATGATCAGCTCGTGTTGATCAATTACTTTCGTTAAAACTTTTTTTACCTTACTAATATTCGATTCATAATCAACATTAAACTTTAAATCAACTCGTCTCGTTTCATTTTTAGTAAAATTGGTAATTGCCGAATTAGCTAACCCACCATTCGGAATAAAAATTGTTTTATTGTCAAAAGTGTTAATTTCCGTATAAAGAATTTTAATCCCCGCAACAAATCCTAAAATACCATTGGTTTCAATCACATCTCCAACTTGAAAAGGCCTTGTTACTAACAATAAAACACCACCCGCAAAATTAGAAAGCGATCCTTGAAATGCAAGACCAACCGCAAAACCAAACGATGCCAGCACCGCAATAAAAGATGATGTATCAATTCCTAAAATTCCAATTATCATTAAAATTAAGATAATTCGTGAACCAATACTTAAGACTGATACTAAAAAGGGTTTTAAATTGTCATCGATTTTACTTTTTATCATTACCTTTTCTAGTCGAACAACTAATCTCTTAATAATAAACAAACCAACAACTAATACAAATAAAGCGGCTGCTAAACTTTTTACAATTGGAATTATTTCTTCAATTATTCTTTCCGTTTTATCACTCCTTTAATTATCAATACTTCTTTTTTCATTATGTCATCTCCTTTAATTTTATTTCAATATCATTTAACTTTTTCTTTTCTAACAACAACTTTTCTTCATCCAATAAAACAATCTCTTTTGGCGCATTCGCCACATAACTTTCATTACTCAATAACTTTTCTCTTCTTAAAATCGAAGTCATTAATTTTTCTTTTTCCTTCAACAAATTATCTCCTAATTCGACGCCAGAAACCCCTTCATAACAAACAATAACACTCCCTTTGCCAAAAGAAATCTCATGCTTTATTAATTCAGAACTCATAACAATTTGACTTTTCAATAATTTTTCTAACATTTCTCGATTATCATCAATTAAAGATTTATTATCCAAATTATTAATCAAATCCACCTTACTCAAACCCAATTCAGTTTTCAAATTACGAACCTTAATTATAATTTCTTTTAAATCTTCCACATAATTATCCTCCGCAAAACAATTTTCTTTTTCTTGCGGAAACTGACTAATCATAATTGAATCAGAAAATCCTAAAGAATTATAAATCTCTTCAGTAACAAAGGGCATGAAAGGATGTAATAACTTTAAAATACTAACTAACACTTCTCTTAACACTTTGTCATTTCGCTTAAACTTAGAAAACTCTAAATACCAATCACAATACTCATGCCAAACAAAATGATAAATTTCTGCACCAACAATATTAAACTCATAACGATCAAGATGCTTTCTAACCTTCGTAACCAATTGATCTTTTTTAGACAAAATCCATTGATCAAAAATGCTTGCTTCAACTGAATCATCACTCATCATAACATACCTTGAAGCATTCCATAATTTATTAATAAAATTCCAAGTTGATCTAACTTTTTCCTCATCATAACGCATATCTTGACCAGGACCACTATTTGTTGCCACGAAAAATCTCAAGGTATCCGCCCCATACTGATCAATTACATCCATTGGGTCAATTCCGTTACCAAGTGATTTACTCATTTTCCGGCCTTGATTATCACGTAAAATTCCATGAATTAAAACATCATCAAATGGTTTCAAATCAGTAAACTCAAGCCCCATTACCACCATCCGACTAACCCAAAAAAAGATAATATCATAGGCCGTTACCAAACAACTATTTGGAAAATAGCGCATATCTAAATTATCCGGCCATCCTAAAGTTGAAAAAGGCCATAAACCACTTGAAAACCAAGTATCCAACACATCTGGGTCTTGTATATACCCTTCCCCAGGGCTTTCAATTGAAGCAACTACATCATCACCTTTGTACCAAACCGGAATTTGATGACCCCACCATAACTGCCTTGAAATACACCAATCATGAACATTTTCCATCCAATCAATCAAAACCTTTTCAAAGCGAACTGGAATAAAATTAACCTTATCATTACATTTTTGTAATTCCAAAACCCTTTTTGCAAGTAAATTCATTTTAACAAACCATTGTTTTGACAAATAGGGCTCAACAATCGAATCGCTTCTTTCACTATGACCAACCGCATGTTTTATTAATTCGATTTTTTCAATTAAACCTTTTTCTTCTAAAATTTTAACTAATTGCTTACGACACTCAAAACGATCAATTCCCGAAAATTGCAAGGCCTCATCATTCATCGCTCCATTTGGGCTAATGCAAACGACACGATCCAAACCATGTCTTTCGCCAACCTCAAAATCATTTAAATCATGCGCTGGCGTAATTTTAACCGCACCCGTTCCAAAATTAGCATCAACATATTCATCTTCAATAATTGAGATTAACTTACCCGATACTGGAATCATTACTTTTTTTCCAATTAAATGCTTATATCGCTCATCACCAATTGCAATCGCAACGGCCGTATCACCAAAAATGGTTTCCGGTCTTGTTGTTGCAACAACCAAATAATCAGAATCATCCTCAAATAAGTACTTAATATAATATAAAGAACCGTTTAACTCTTTATAGATTACCTCTTCATTTGAAATAGCTGTTTTCGCTTCAACATCCCAATTAATAATTCTTTCGCCCCGATAAATCAATCCTTTTTCATAAAGATCAATAAATACTTTTAAAACGGCTTTGCTCAAACAATCATCTAACGTAAATCGTTCACGACTATAATCTAAACTTAACCCTAACTTCGCCCATTGATTGCGAATGTTTAAAGCGTAATCGTCTTTCCATTTCCAAGCAATTTTAAGCCACTCTTCACGAGCCAATGATCTTGGATCAATTCCTTCATCACGTAACTTTGCATCAACCTTGGCCTGCGTTGAAATTCCAGCATGATCCATCCCCGGAACCCACAAAGCATCATAACCATCCATTCTTTTATAGCGAATTAAAACATCTTGCAAAGTTGTATCCCAAGCATGGCCTAAATGTAAATTACCCGTCACATTTGGCGGTGGAATAACAATACAATATGGTTCTTTACTTAAATCCCCAGCCTTAAAATAATTAGCTTTTAACCAATTATCATATTTGCCCATTTCAACTTTTTTATGGTCATATTTCTTTTCAAGCATCTTTTCACCTCAATTAATATCTTTCTAGAATAACACAATTAACTTTTTAAGAAACTCAATAACGTGCCCGGTCAATTGCATAATTACGAACAATTTCATTTAGCGATATTGCTCGATCATATATTCTAACCGAATACAACTCCATATTCGAAAAAGAACCAGTCAAAGTAATATCGTGAACTGCATCAGTTCCAATCACAATATTACCCAACACTTCAATAAAATCACCCGTTAAACTAGCGCTTGTTCCAATTAATTTACCATTAACATAAAATCTAATTTCACTATAAAGATCGCTATATACCATCGTTACGTGTTGTTTAATTGAAAAATCAGTTAACTCATAACTATCAGAAAAACTTTCCCCAACATCATCACGTGCACCTACTCGCAAAAAATATTTCGAATCATCTTCATCATAAGTTTCCCAAACAATTCCAAAGCCTTCATCATTAAAAGCCCCTAATAAAAGTGAACTACTATCAGTAACAGCCACAACTTCTTTAATTCGAAAAAACATTTCTAAACTATAATCATCCGATGGTCCAAAATTGTTAGCAGCAATCCCTGTATCAATATAATCATCAACCCCATCAAACTCTAAATAATTATCGTACCATCCATCTTCAAAAGCGATTAAATTTCCAATATTTATATTATCACTTAAATCAAAAAATTCATCCTCACTACTTAACAATTGATTAATCCGATCAATATTTGTAATAGCATCATACCAAACAACTAATCCTTCACTAACGTAATCCTCAATTATTGGAGGAACATCAATTTTTTCTTGAATTTTTACACGATAGTTGTCAATAATTATTTTACGGCTACCCAAAACAACAAACATTCCAAAAATAATTACCACAAAAAGTAACAATAAAATATACATAATTCCCGTGATTGCAAATCCTCTTTTATTTAACATACTACCTCCAACTATAATCTCATTATATCATTACTAAAAAAAAATATCTAGACAAAACCAATCTAACCATGTACAATTAAAAAGAAAGAAGTGATCTAATGACAATTTTTTTATTCTATTTTTTAGCCTTCTTCATTTATTCAGTTCTAGGATGGATAATTGAAGTCATTTTCGTCTTTATCTTTACCAAAAAGCTTTTAAACAGAGGATTTCTAATTGGTCCATACTGCCCAATCTATGGTGTCGCTGCCTTATCAATGCATTTTCTGTTAATTGAATTCATAAAATATCCATTTCTAATCTTCATCTTAGCAGCACTATTAGTTGTTACAATTGAATTCATCACTAGTTATGTTCTAGAAAAAGTTTTTAAAACACGTTGGTGGGATTACTCACAACTTCCATTCAACATTGAGGGCCGAGTTTGCTTAGTTCATGCTATTTTATTTGGCATTTTAGGACTTGCCTTTATCTACATTCTAGATCCAAAAATGATGCAAATTTTAACCAATCTGAGTTATAATCAAATGTATATAATATCAATCATCGCTTTTGTTATTTTTATAATTGATCTCTTCATTTCATTTAACGTTATCAAAAAGATTACCGCGACTGCTGAAGCAATCAAAAAAGACAACACAGCAGAAATAAATGAGAAAATGAAGGAAATACTTTTAAATCAATCATATTTAACCAAAAGAATTATTCTTAATTTTCCTAATTTGAAAACACTCATCTTGCAAACCAAAAAGAAAATTAAACATACCCATTCACAAATAAAAGAAAAAATAAATGGTTATCAAAAAGACTCACAAAAGTGAGTCTTTTTCTTAACACTTGGCACAGGTATTATAACCACCTTCAAAAATATAAACTTGAAAACTATCTTTTATATCTTCATAAGCCTCCAAAGCTCTTTTTGTTGTCCCACAATAAAGAACTAATTTTTGATAATCCTCTAATTCAGAAAGACGATAAACAACCTGATCATGAGGAATTAAAATTGATCCTTCAATATGACCAGCATCATACTCCACCCGCGTTCTAACATCAACGATTACCACATCTTCTTCTTTAGCAAGAGCCATCATTTCATCATAAGTAACAAAATAAACCCCATCAACAACTTTTTCACTCTCAACACTATTACCGCACCCCACCAACAATAACAAACAAATTAGCGCCCAGATTTTCATCCTAAAACCTACTTATTAATTGTTTAATCATTTCATCAATTTGGGGCAGTAAGAGGATAAAAGCAAAAATAACAATCGCAATCAATATATAGACCAATGTTTCATTTTCAAATTTTATTTTCTTCATAAATACACCTCATCTTAATCATAACATAAACCCCTTTTTTTCTCAAGATTTTTTTAACCTAACCCACTTATATAACTCCATTACCAAAACAATTGGGAGCGCTAGAATAAATACATAAACAATGTGTGAAAAAGGAATCGGTTCAACCGATAAAATCCTACTCAAAGATGTTTGTGTGACCAAAAAATGAATTCCTAACGTAATAAAAATTGATCCGAAAACAAATGGGTTATTTCTAAATTTCATCTTAAATAATGAATGCTTTTCACTTCGACAATTAATTACATGAACATTCTGCATAAATACCATTAACAATATCACATAACTTCTTGCTTCTGCTAAAGGAACATTGTTTGCTAGCAGTTCAGTCCAAAAATAAAAAGTAATAATCGCCATCACCACCGCGGCCAAAAATATTTGTTCGATCATTTTCAAATCAAAAATTTTTTCATCGGGTCTTCTCGGTTTCTGTTCCATGACCCCTTTTTCAGCTTTTTCAAAGGCCAATGCCACATCTTGAATTCCACTCGTAACAATGTTTAACCATAATAATTGCAAAGCAATTAACGGTAATGGCAAGTTAAAAATAATTGCCATTACAAACATTAACACTTCGGCGACCCCTGTTGACAACAACATTGCAATAACCTTCCGAATATTACTATAAGCCACGCGCCCCTCTTCAACTCCCGCCACAAGCGACATAAAATTATCATCAATAATTATCATTTGGCTTGTTTCCTTTGCAACGTCAGTTCCACTACCAACTGCCACGCCAATATTAGCTACTTTTAAAGCTGGCGCATCATTAACCCCATCCCCCGTTACCGCAACAAATTCACCACCACGCTTATAAGCTTTAACAATTTCTAACTTTTGTAATGGCGAAACACGACTAAAAACTTTCTTTGAAAACACAAACCGATCAAAACCCTTCCCCTTTAATTTTTTGTCAATTTCTTCTCCGTCAGTTACTTCGGAAATATTATCGGCCATTTTTAATTGCTTTGCAATTGCAAAAGCGGTCAACGGATGATCACCCGTTATCATAACAACTTTAATTCCCGCTTGCCGACATTTTTCAATAGCCGTAATGACCTCTTCCCGAATTGGATCAATAAAGGCAACCATTCCTAAAAATGTTAAATCTTTAATGTCACTAGCTAATTCACCATAACTGCCACCGCTTGCCAAAGCAATTACTCGATAACCCATTCCCGCTAAAAGTAAATTTTGTTTTTCTAGCAATTCTAAATTAATTGGTTTATCCCCGCCATCAATCCTCATCTTATTACAGAAAGAAATCACTTTTTCAAAAGACCCTTTAATCGTACATTGCTTTTCATCAAAAAAAACAGCCGAAAATTTTTGCTCAGATTCATAAGGAATCGAACTTGTAATTCTTTTCTTATCCACTTTTACTTTAGCTTTTAAAGCTAAAGACAAGAAAGCAACATCAATTGAATCACCAAAATAATGCCACTTATCATCCTTTAAAAACAAATTGCCCTCGTTATTCAAAGCACCCATCTCAGCAATCATAACCGTTTGTTGATTAATTTCAACTTTTCCGTTCCCATTATAACCAATTCCTTCAATCATAAATTGCCTTTCATCTGGCACTAATATAATAGATGCTGTTTGTTGATTATTAGTTAATGTTCCCGTTTTATCAGTAGCAATCACCGTACAACTACCCAAACTTTCGACGGCATTTAATTTTTTAACAAGCACATTCCTTTTAGCCATTCTTGTTGAAGCAATTGATAATGCAAACGTTAATACAACCGGCAGCCCTTCTGGAATTGCCGAAATCGTTAAAGCAACAATTAAAAAGAAAATTTCTTGAAAAGCCTCACCTTTAAAATACAACAAAAACAATAAAAAAAGCCCAACAATTATTGTTAAAAAGGCAATTTGCTTAGTAAATTTTTCCATCCGAATTACTAAAGGTGTTTTTTCACTTTTACTCAACAAAACACTATCAATAATCTGACCGATTTCGCTATTAAGACCAACCGCAACGACAATCCCGCGACCGCGACCACTAAAAACACTCGTCCCCACAAAAGCCATATTTGTTTGATCCCCGATTGACTTTTTCGTTTCAATTATTTCACAATTTTTGCTTTCAGGAATAGACTCCCCTGTTAAAATAGCCTCATCAATTGTTAAATTATTAGATTCAAACAATCTTAAATCAGCGGGTACCTTAACTCCTGATTCAATTAAAACAACATCGCCAACCACTAATTCTTCAGACGGAATAATCATTTCTTTTCCATCTCTAATTACCTTTGCAGTTGCTTTAATTAAATTTTGCAAACTTTGCGCCTTTTTACTAGCTCGCCATTCTTGAATAGTTCCTAATAAAGCATCTGAGATAACAATTCCCAAAATAAACCATGCGTCCAACCTCTCGCCAATTGCAAGCGATAAAAAAGCGGCAATTAATAAAATGATAATTATTGGATTAATAAACTGTTGAAAAAATATTTCAAAAATTGTTAATCCTCTTTTTTTAGGAATAACATTTTTTCCAAATCGCAGAGCACGCTCGCTGATTAAAGAACTCGACAGTCCTTCTTTATTCGTTTCTAATTTCTTAATAACATTGTCAATACTCATTCGATAAAATTCTTTCATCTTTTCACCTACTTAATAACAAGTCGACTTCTTCTCTTCACTTCGATTATATATCTCATAGTTTAATATCATTTCTCCTGCATAGTTTTTTTTCAAACTAAATTCAAAACCAATCAATTCACTAAACTGATCAATCACATCTTGTTTCACCGATTTATCATTAGCTTTCATTTCTTTAATTTTCAAAAACCCATATTTATAATAAATTCTCTTCCCATCATGTCTTATACAAGTTATCTCACCCTCATACCATTGATCAAAAAATAAGCGACCAAAGCCAATCAAAACTAAACCAATAATCAAAACCAATCCAATTTTATAATACTTAGAAAAATAATAACGAAAATCATGATTAACAGCTTGCATTTCACCACCCCATTACATTAAAAATATACCACAAAACAATAATAAACACAAACTATCTTTTTCCTTATTATTTTGGTATAATTAATCAAAGGAGCGATTCAATGTTTGATTTTATTTCGGAAAATAGACATCATTTTGTTTACCTTTTTATTATTTTAATTGCACTCGGTTTTTATTATGCCGTTAATCGCTTACAACACAATCCAATGGGACAGTTTTTTACTGAAACTGGACTAGTAACTGATATCCATCACGATAAAAACAAGACAACCATTTTAATTGAAGAAGAAAACAGACCGATCTATATTCACTTCAAAAAAAGAATTAATAATATTCAACTTGTTGATCAGGTCTTAATTCATACAAATGGAATTATTTTAGAAAGTTTCCCTGAACAAACAAACGGTCATGTTAATAAAAATATTTCACGTCAAATAATTCAAAAAATTGAACACCAGCAATTTCAATTTACAACCAATCAAATACTTGAACCCACTCATCAATATCGAAGATTTAGCACCCTCACATTCAACAAAGATGATTTCATTTTATATAACGAGCAATTCAATTTAATTGAAACCATTGAGTTAGATGATAGTGATACAATAATTGTTTCTTGGGGAAGCACAAAAGAAAATGACAAAATTACTTTTAATAACTTCATCATTTTTGATAATCAATTATATTTAATTTTTAATATTACTTCAAACAACGAAGAAAAAACAATCACAACTGGATTCATTACCATTATAAAAGAAACATATGATGATTATCACAGTTTAATAAATCAAACAACAAAATAAAAAACGAGTTACCTCGTTTTTTTTATTCCATTATTTTTTTTGTTAAATTACCAATAAATGGAATTTTTGCTTCAGCATGATTAAAGACTCTTACAACGCCAATGATGAATAGAACAATAAAGGCATACTCAACATACTTTAGAAGCGCTTCATTAAACTCTTGCAATGAATTTAATGTTTCGAGCTTAGTTTCAAATAAATCAAAAATATCAAGCAAAACTTTATAAAGTAAATTCCAAGCTCCAATTACAACATCATATGCCACTTTTAAAACTAAAACTTGTGTTAATTGAAAATTCAAAGCCGAACTTTTTTCAACCAACAATGCAAATCCCAAAAGCAACATCAGGTGTAAATACATTCCGTAATAAGCAAAGAAATACCCTAATAGTGCCAAAGCAATGATTTTAAAACCTGTTCTCCCTATCTTATCCATAATTACCTCCTAATTATATTATAGTACAAATATTATATTTTGTAAAGTTTATATTAAATTATTTCGCTTCAAAACATTATAAATACAAGAGTAACTTCTTTTACTATAAAACATCGTAAATTTCCGAATACTTGCATTAGATCTTTTATAAAGATTAACAATTTTTTCTTCTTCTTCCCTAGAAATAGCCAAGGCCGGTTTCCGATCCTTATTTCCATGCACTAATGAAATCTGATTATTTAAAAAAGCTTTCTTAAAGCGTAAAACATATTTCGGATGATACTCAGTCACATCAGCAATTTCCTGATAAGACATTCTAATTCGTCCCGCCAGCTTATCTTTTATAAGCATTAACAACTGTTCTTTTCGATTCATTTTCATCACCTATAATCTAATTATATAGTAACTTTTTCAAAAAATAAAGGCCTAATTTAAAAAAAATATGATATCATATTAAAAGAGGTGTAATATGCGGAAAAGAAGAACAATAAAATTCATCATCGCCCTTACAATCGGAAAAATAATCTTTAACACTATTAAAATAATAAAACCAAATCGCGGATCACATACACCAGGAGAAATAGCAATCAAAATATGTCCTAATTTTTTATCGCGAATCCGCATTCCAAAAACAATCATTGCCGTTACTGGAACAAATGGCAAAACAACCGTTGCCAATTTATTAAGCAATATTCTTAATCAAAATAAATATCAAACAATTATTAATAGCAAAGGGTCAAACACCGATGCCGGTGTCGCAACCGCTTTGATTCAAAAAGTTGATTTTTTTGGTAATTGCCACCATCATTTCGGTATCTTTGAACTTGACGAACGCTTAGCACATCGTGTTTTTGCTCACATTGAACCGACCTATTTAGTATGTACTAATTTATTCCGTGACTCAATTAAAAGAAACGGTCACTTTGAATTTGTCTTCAACAAATTAAATCCGGCCATTCCAAACAAAACAACTCTTATTCTAAATGCCGATGATTTAATATCAAGTTCGTTACAGCCAAAAAATAAAAGAATCTATTTTTCAGTTGAAAACGTTTTAAACCATGAACAAAAAAACATTGTTCAAGATATCAGTACCTGTCCGAAATGTCATTATTTTCTTGAATATAAATATCGCCATCATCATCATATTGGCAAGGCCTTCTGTCCAAAATGTTCATTTAAATCACCAACCAGTGATTTTACTTGTATCGAAATAAATAAAACAACCTTAACCATAAAAGAAAAAACAACTGATCAATATCCTTTAATCGCAAACAACATCTATAATATTTATAACACAACCGCTATCATCGCCACTTTAAAAACAATTGGTTTAACGAAAGAACAAATAGCAAATGGTTTAAACCAGAGCACTTTAATTGAAAATCGTCAAAAAAGTTATCAAAAAAATAACCTTGAAGTATTAACAATCCTTTCAAAAAATCAAAACCCAATCTCAACTTCACTCGCACTTGACTATATCGCTAATCTTGAAGGCAACAAAGTTATTGTTTTATTAGTAACTGATACCTTAGATAAAATTCACGGTAGCGAAGATATCTCTTGGTTATATGATACCGATTTTGAATTTTTAAACAAACCAAATATCAAACAAATAATCGCCTGTGGAAACCGTTGTTATGATATCAGTACCCGTCTACAATTAGCAGGAATTAAAAAAAGCATCATTACAACCAAAGAAAACTATTTTGCAATTAAACGAGTAATTAAAAAAAATAAAATTAATAAAATAATTATTGCATACGAACTTTACGGCTATAACATTGCGCTCGATTTAAAAAATAAAATAATAGGAGATCAAAATGATTAAATTAGAAATTCTTTACCCTGAATACATGAATCAATATGGGGATATTGGTAATATTAAATATCTTGAAAAAATAATTCCGAAGCTAAAAATAATCAAAACTCATCTAACTGATGAACCACACTTTTTAAAAGAAAAAATTGATATTTTATATTTAGGACCAACTACTGAGCAAAGACAAAATGAAATAGTTCAAAAATTATTACCATATCGCGAACAAATAAAAACCTTAATTGAGCAAAAAACATTAATTATTGCCACCGGTAATGCGATTGAATACTTCGGCAAATACATTCAAACCGACACAAAAGATTTAATTTCTTGTTTAAACCTTTACAATGTATACGCCGAACAAATCCCTTTAGTAAGATATAATGATAACGTTACCTGCCCACTTGAAGGATTTACGGTCGTTGGTTTTAAAAATCAAAAAAGCCATCTTTATGGTAAAGATAAACACGCTTTAAAAGTGCCAACTGAAAAAAATTTAATTAATTTCATTATCGATAAAAATTTATTTGCCACCTATCTAATTGGTCCAATTCTTGTTTTAAATCCTTTACTAACTGAAGCGCTATTAAAAAAAGCAAACATTCCTTATAAGAAACCACCATTCTACGACATAGCTATTGAATCTTATCAAAAAAGAGTAATTGATTTTAATCAACAAAAAAAACCGTAAGGTTTTTTTGTTAACAATTCTTTTCTCTTTTATATTTAACCAATTGTTTTCTTTTTAAACCTTTTTCAATTGGATCGACAATTTCACAACTAGACCTTGCCTCTTTTTTGCGCATTAGTTTTTCCAAACAAAAATCCTTATACCGTAAAACTAGTTTTTTCTCTAATTCATTTCTGTTATCTTCTAATTTGGTTACCCTTTTAACACAACAATGAACGTAATAACAATTAGAATTTTGATTAAAATCCCTAAACAATTTGGCCACTCGAAAATAATCACTCCCTGCACTATGCACAATTCGTCTAATATTCGCCCTTGGCGTTTTATAGACGTAACCCAAATGTACAATCCCATCTTGCGCTGTAACATCCAGAATAGTATACCTGTTTAAGTCATTATATAAATGTAACCACTCCATCTTAGTTGACATTGTCAACAAATGAACATTAGTATTATCAGCAAACAAAACAAAACACGGTCTTCCGTATTTTGATTTATCTTTTTCACCATTCTCAAAAACAATATCCGTTACTAAAGCAATATCACCTGGCCAAATATACATATTATCCTCTCTTCCAAAGACCCCTTATAACCCTCTTTTATTAAAATAACACGCAAACATTTTTCTTGAAATCATGTACACCCGATAAGTAATAAAATAGCGAAGAAAACTAAAATCATTTAAATAATAAAGCGTGTAACCATATTTCTTTTTTCTAATTAGTTCTTTAATCTTTTCAAGATAAGCTTTATTGGCATATTTTACCAAAACATCCTTTGGAATGTCAAGCCATAACCACTCATTATCGGTATAAACAATATCCAAATCCTTACCATACACATACTCATCAACCAAAAACCTCACCAAATTATAACCCGCCCCAGTTATATAATAACTTCCTCTTCCTTGGCGAAGATTCATTTCAAACAACTTATACTTATTATCTCGATAATCAAACTTAAAATCAAAATGAGCATAACCAACATAATTAATTTTTTCTAAGAATTCTTTAAACTGTTGATACATTTCTTGATTAGAAGTAGAAATCATTGCCGCATAATTCCCAATTTCAGCAGGGTGATAATGTTCTAAAATAACATCACCCAAACACATCATCTTCACTTTCCCCGAAGCATCTGAATAGGTATTTAAAACCCAACTAGCACTATCATCACCAGGTATAAAATCTTGAATAATAATATTACCTCGATAAGAAGACCCATAAATTCGTCTAACAATTTCTTCTAATTCTTCTCTACTAGAAGCCATATAGGCTTTTTTTCGCCCCTCAAACTTAGCAGACAAATAACGAATACTATCAGCTGGCTTAACCGCCACTGGGAAGGAAAACGAAAACTCAATCTTATCCCGCGTTTCATAAGTACAAACATAAGTAGTAGGATAATCTAAATTATACTTCTCACACATTTCATAAAAAGAATCCTTATCCTCCAATTGTTTATGTAAATCCTCATCAATATAAGGAACAACAAAATACTTCTGTAGGGCCTTCTTATTTTTTATTATCAGCTCAATATAATTATCCCCACAAGCAATTAGTAACAACTTTTTATACTTGGAACTTAACTCCTCACCAACAGCCACCATTGTTTTTAAAAAAACTGCTTGCTGATCAAAATTTTCATCAGTTCTCACTTCAACAATCCGACTATGTTTAGTCGCTCGCAATGCCATTTTCCCCAATGCCAAAGCCTTTTCACCATAGGCCTCATGCAATGATTTTGACATTCCATAAGCATTTTTATCGGTTCCTAACAATACTAATTTAAAATCTTTTTTCATTTTTTCACCTCAATAAAACGATTTACATTATTTCGTATCACATCTAAATTGTACGCCGAATCTTGATATAAATCAATAATCTGATTAATATAATCATGTTCAATTAAATAATTAAAACTAAACTTAAAATTTAAATCATAAACAAACGACAAAAACAAAATCAATTGATCAAGATTAGTTTTAACATCTAGAAAACTAATTGGTTCCTTTGCCAAAAAAGAATTCCACACCTTTTTTGACACCTCATCACCACTCAAACCAAAATCAATTTGCCGATCAACAATTAAAAAAAAGATATCTAATTTATCAGCATCACGAATGATCTTCGAAAAAACCAACTCCATTCCCGAAACATCACCAATTTTCATCTTATTATGATTACCAATTGCCGTTTTAATACTCGAGTAATACTCTTCTTTGTCATAAAAATTGTTAATCAATCTCTTTTCAAACAACATTTTTATGCCATACTCTCCATGATCAACATTTCGATCATCCATATTATCAAAACTCTCAACTTGCTTAAATCGCCCAATATCATGAAGTAATCCAATCACATAGGCCGCCTCTTTTTCATCATCATTTAGTGCTAAAGATTCAGCAATTCTATACGCTAATTTAGCAACCCGATAGGAATGAAAATATTTCAACTTAATTAAAGGAATATTCATATCATACTCCTTAACAAACATATCAAATTTACGATGTAACAAATCCTTATCCACTAATCATCCATCCTTTTAAAATAAAGTAAATACTCAACATTACCATCACCACCAGTAATTGGTGACTTAATCGAACCGACTAAATAAAAATTAATTTTTGAAAACTCCAAAACTAATTTATCAACCACATCCAAACGAACCTTTTCATCTAAAATAACTCCTCGGTATTTTTTGGCAATCTCCCGTCCACATTCAAACTGGGGCTTAGCCAAACAAACAATTTCGAACAAATTTATTTCTTTCAACTTATCCAATAATTTTAAAACCGAAATAAAAGAAACATCAATCACCGCTATTTCTGCTTTTTTAATTTTTTCCAATTCAATTAAACGGACATCTTGATTTTCATGCAAAACAACCCGCTTATCTTTTCTTAACCAGTCAACCATCTGCTCACGCCCAACATCAACGGCAATCACTTGCTTAGCACCATGACGTAAAACACAATCAGTAAAACCGCCAGTACTAGAACCAATATCAAGTACCATCTTATTCAAAAAAACTATTCCGAACTCCTTAATCGCCGCCTCCAACTTAACACCGCCTCTTGAAGCAAAAAAATCAACCACCTTCAATAATTTTATTTCATTATCAGCCACCAGAAAACTATTTTTCTTAACTACTTTATCATCAACCAGCACTATTCCTAGCCTAATCATTAACTGTGCTCTTGTTCGTGAATTAGCTAATCCAATTTCAACTAATTTATTATCTAATCTTTCCATTATCCACCTATTAAAAAAAAACGAATCATCGTTTCATTTTTTATTTTCCTTTTTTGGCGTCAACGAATGATATTTAACACCAAGGATTGGCGTCATAACACCATTATTAAAACTGTCCCTTAACTTTGAAGTAAACCAAAGCAAATTGCGCGCGCCAACAACCGATACTTTCATTACTTTCCCAGCACCATGAACAAAATTTCCTCTATTCATTTTCTTCACCCATTTCCTTTAAATTTTTCAATTCAACTAAATCGTTAATAACACGTTCGATTTCTTCCATATCAGTATCATCTTCAACAAACCAAAAACTCGCTTCTTCTTCATTATAAATCAAAGGAATTAGTGCGATTTCTTCGCCCATACTCTGACTATCATCAAGACAAATAACATATTTATGTTTTGTTTTTTCCGATTCAAAAGAACTTAAAACAACATACTCTTTCTCGCTTCCATTTAAATCAGTAATCATAATTTTTTCTTTTTCTTGTAAAATAATACCACTCCTCTTTTTTATTATAAGAAAATAAAAACTAAATATCAATCCCCATCTTATTTTTCACTTCATTTAGTTTACACTCTGCCACCCTCAACGCCTCACAACCACCTTTTTTCAAAATATCAATTAATTCATCACTATATCTAATTTTATTATATTTTTTCTGAAAATTAACAATAAATTGACAAACAACATCGGCCACCGCTTCCTTAAACTGACCATAATTACTATTAGCAAATTCTTTTTCAATTTCTTTAATATCTTTTTTATTTAAAACTGACATAATCGTAATCAAATTAGAAATACCTGGTTTTTTCTTTTCATCAAATTTAATTAAATTTTCACTATCAGTTACCGCACTCATTATCTTTTTTCTAGTTACCGCAACATCATCTAATAAAAAAATTGTTCCCTTATCATCAAGATCAGCTGACTTATTCATTTTTTCCAAAGGATTTTGCAAATTCATAATTCGGCTTCCAACTTTGGGGATATAGTAATTGGGCAGTTTAAACATATCCCCATACCTTTTATTAAGACGTTCCCCCAAATCCCTCGTAATTTCAATATGTTGCTTTTGATCAGCACCAACTGGCACAATCTCAGCATCATAAAGCAAAATATCTGCAGCCATTAATGCCGGATAAATAAACAAGCCTAAGTCAACACTCTCTTTCTTTCTTTTTGCCTTATATTGAGTCATTCTAGATAACTCACCGACTCGACATTGAAATGCGACCAAAAAACCTAACGCACTATGTTGATTAATATTGCTTTGAATAAAAAAATTAGTTTTCAAAGGGTCAATCCCACAAGCAATATAAATTGCCGCTAAATCTAAAATTGTTTTATTAATTTTTTTAGGTTCTTGATAAGACGTCAACGCGTGCAAATCAGCAATAAAAATATAAGAATCATACTCCTCTTGCAAAGCAACAAAATTCCTAATTGCTCCAATATAATTGCCCAACGTAAAACCACCAGTTGGCGTAACGCCGGTTATCATTCTCTTTTTCATAAAATCACCCTTTCTATAAAAAAATCCTTATCCTAAAATAGGACAAGGGATTTGTGCCACCTAAATTTATGTACTATCATACATTTATTCAATAACGGGAATTCCCGTATTTCCCTACTACTATTTCAAGAAATCTCTCATTAGTCCATTCACTAATCTTTAACTACAATTTTTCACCAAACAATTGCTCTCTTAAAGTTTCCAAAAAGTTACTAATCTAAATCATCAATTTAAAATTACACTCATAATATACACCAAACAACTAAAAATGTCAAACGAAAAGCAGTATTAACTGCTTATTCAATTGGAATTAATTTAGTAGTCTTTTTCTTTTCTTCTTTTGGAAAGCTTACTTTTAATATACCATCTTCAAACTTGGCCTTAATATCTTTTTCAACAATATCGCCAATATAATAGCTTCGTGATTGTTCACCATAATAACGCTCGCGCTTAATATAGTTTTTTTCTTCAGACTTTTTTTCTTCTTCCTTACGAGCAATAATAGTCAAGTATCCGTTCTCATAGTCGACCTTAACCTCGTCTTTATTAAAGCCTGGAACATCAACTTCAATCACATATTTCCCTTCTTTTTCATAAATATCTGATTTCATAATACTTGATTTTTTTGTTTCGAACAAATCATCAAATAAGCTTCCAAAAAAAGGATCTCGCGTCACTAAATTCATTATTCCACCTCCAATCATCTCTATTTTAGCACCTCTTTTAGCACTTGTCAAGAGGGAGTGCTATTTTTTTTAATTGATTTTTCTTCTTCTTTTTGCTATCATCAAGATGGAGGTAAAACATGAAAATAATAATTACCATTTTTTTTATAATTTTAATCCTTTTTATTGTTTTAAACAAAATTGAACTTCCCAAACAAGAACCAAAAGAAAATAATGCCACCGAACAAAACAATAACAATTCAGAAGAAAAGGACGGTTTAATTCAAGAAGCACAAAAAACCACCTTTGAAGCAAACGCTTATGCTTTATTAAAAGCAATTGAAAACACTTATATGTTTGAAGCTTTAAACACCACAATTGAAGAAAAAACATATTACATCGAAAACGGCGAATTCACTGATGATTCACCAAAAATAAGCGATTTTGATAGACTACCCGAAACCGGAATCGCTCACATTAGCATAACCGGTGGCGTTACATTTGCTCTTTATAACCTAAAATGGTGCGCAACCAAAAGCGCTGATGAAGCCACAATTACAATAACAGAAACATCAATTGATTTATGCAAAATGCCAAATTAAAAGCAACCAAAGTTGCTTTTTTTATTCCCTAATTTCAATATCCCACTCAGTTCCACACCTTGTGTCTTTTAACAAAATTCCTCTTTCCAAAAGTTGATTACGCACCCTATCAGCACTTCCATAATCACCTTGTTTTTTCAGTTCATCTCGATTTAAAATATATTTTTCAATTTCATCAACCGAGATATTATATTTCATTAAATACTTATTCTTAATTTCAGAAATCACTTTAACAGGTTTTTCTTGAAACAATCCCAAAACTCGATAAACTTGAATAACACTATTTTTATACTCACCTAATAATTTTTCGTCACTAATTTTTTCCATTTCACTAAAATATTCAAACAAATTAGCAAAAACAACCGCCGTATTAAAATCATTATCCATCGCATCTCTAAACTCCCGATCAATTCTCGCAAATATTTCACTATCTTTAAACTCAATCAATTCAATATCTAAAAACATTTTATAAAACCGATAAATTTTACTTTCATTCAAAGAAAACATTCCATCAACCAAATTTAAACTAGAACGATAATTATTTTGTAACAAAGTCATTTTAATCACATCCGGATGATATTCGGAAAGTAAATCAGCAAGTAAAATTGTATTGCCAATTGATTTACTCATCTTTTGACCGTTAATCAAAACTAATCCATTATGCAACCAATACTTAGCAAACTGCTTGCCCGTTAAAGCTTCCGTTTGAGCGATTTCATTTTCATGATGAGGAAAAAGCAAATCCTCCCCACCGCCATGAATATCAATTGTTTCACCCAAATATTTCATGCTCATCGCCGAACACTCAATATGCCATCCTGGTCGCCCCCTGCCCCAAGGTGATTCCCAAAAAATTTCATTTTCTTTTGCACCCTTCCACAAAGCAAAATCACGATCATCTCTTTTACCTGGTTCAACATCTTTACGAACGCCAACAATACTATCATCAAGCGTTCGATTAGAAAATTTTCCATAATCTTTAAACGACCCGACCTTAAAATAAACGTCCCCATCTTCCGTCGCGTAAGCATAATCTTTCGCAATTAAAGCATCAATAAAATCAACCATGTCATCAATGCACTCAGTCGCCTTGGCTTGAATTGTTGGTTCATCAACGCCCAACATTTTAAACTCTAAATCCGTTTTTTCAATCATTTTTTTCGCAAAAACGCTTGGATCTTCACCTAATTGATTAGCTTTTGCAATAATTTTATCATCAATATCAGTATAATTACGAACATAAATTACCTTATATCCAATATATTCTAAATAATTTCGAATCATATCAAAAACAACCGCTTGATAAGCATGACCAATATGGGCATTATCAGAAACAGTAATCCCACAAGCATACATCTTAACAATTCCTTTTTCCAAAGAAGAAAACTCTTCTTTTTTTCTTGTCATAACATTATAAACTTTTAACATACAACCACCTTTAAAAATATTTTCTTCCCGCGCTGAACAATCACATCATTACATAATTCGATTTCATCATCAACACTCAAAACAACTTCCTTATTAATCTTAATTCCCTTTTGCTCAATCAATCTTTTTGCCTCTGACTTTGAACTAACTATTTCAGTTAAAACAAGAAAATCTAAAACATTCATCTTCAAACAAGAAACCTTTAACTTGAAGGTGGGCATATTTGAACAAGTTTCGCCCTTAGCAAATAACTTTTCACAAGTTTCACGAACCTTTAACGCTTCCGCTTCACCATGAACTAATTTAGTCACCTCAAAAGCCATTATTTTTTTGGCCTCAACAATATCATCATCACAAATTTTCTTAATCCAATCCATTTCATAATCACCAAAGAAAGCCATTAACCTTTCGACATCCTCATCATAAGAATTAATAAACATTTGATAAAAATCATAAACCGTTGTTTTTTCACGCGAAACCCATAAAGTACCACTTTCCGTTTTACCCATCTTCTCGCCATCAGCCTTAACTAACAACGGACAAGTTAAACCAAATATTTTTTCAACGTCCTTACCCTCTAAATTATCTAATTTTCTTCCCAAATCAACCCCAGCGACAATATTACCCCACTGATCAGAACCGCCAACTTGTAATACACAATTATGCTCACGATTTAAATAAACAAAATCATAAGCTTGCATCAACATATAGCCCATCTCTAAAAAAGTTAACCCACCTTCTTTTAACCGTTTTTTATAACAATCAGCTGCAAGCATTTTATTAACATTAAAATGAACGCCAATCTTTCTTAAAAAGCCGATATAAGACTCACCATTAATCCAATCAGCATTATCTAAGATAATCGCCCTATTAGACCCTTCAACATCAACAAACCGCTCAATTAGACCCCGGACTTCTTTTTTATTATGATCAATTTCTTTTTCAGATAACATATCACGCATTTTTGCTTTACCACTCGGATCACCAACCATCGCTGTTGCTCCACCAATCACAATAATCGCTTTATGGCCCATTTTTTGTAACCGACGTACAATTGTCAAGGCAAAAAAATGACCAATATGCAAACTATCCGCCGTTGGATCAATTCCAAAGTAAAAAGTAATTTTTTGATTATTCAATAAATCCTTTACCTTTTCCTCATTAGTAATTTGGTAAACATATCCTCTTTCCTTTAAAACATCAAACGCTTTCATAATATCTCCTTTCAAAAAAAACGACAAATCAATCACTTAAGAACGAATTGTCGCGGTACCACCTTAATTCATAGTAAACTATGCACTTATTACTATAACGCATTACCGATTAAACTCATAAATGGTAACTTCAATTTTATTTATTATCAATTCACACCAGCCATTGATTCTCTTTGCAAAAAATAAAATTTACTTCATTTAATCACTGCTTAATACCAATATATTAGCACCCCTAAAAAGCAATGTCAAGTTTGACTTGTTTTTTTTCAAAATTATGCTATACTATTTAAATCTTTAGGAGGAGAAAATGATTGAAAAAGAAGAATTAGAATTACAAATAAAAGCAATCGAACAAGAATTGAAATCAAATGCAAGTGAGTATTATCGTTTACAAAAAAATCCAAAAGTCGAAAGATATCTCGAACTTGACAGAATAATTAGTGACCTTTCAACCAAAAAACATCATCTTCGCATCGCTCAGCAACAACTAAAATACGAGGAATGCACCCACCCTTTATGGTATTTCTTAAAATCAAGCCACGATTTTACCAAAGGAGATATTAATTGGACTTGCCAATGCCTAAATTGTGGGCAAGTTCAAACAGACAAAAATTACTTTTTCTGGAATAAAGTAATTCTGCAAAGCATTTTGTTGGGGCATGGACGAAAAAGTCAACACTCTTATAACACTGTCGCAAAAGCATATCAAGAAGCAAGTAGAGATGAACCCATAAAACAGGTAAACAAAAAATTAGTCAAACAATACAGTGCAAAATAAAACAGAAAAGATTTTCTGTTTTTATTTTCCCATAAATTTTCTTTTCAACAATTTAGTAACAGGCTTTTTACTATAAACCAAGCAATCATCTTCTAGAATCAAATTATCGCTTACTTTCTGATCATAAATTCCCTTTCGCTTATCAAAATAACGTTCATACTTATCCAGCAAAAGACGGTAAGCATATCTCACTTCATTATAAGTATAATCACTTTGTTTTAACCTTCCAAAAATTCCACCACCGTGAATAACTGTTCCTGAAAAATTACGGCTACGGTCTTCTTTTTTATATCCACAATCCAAGCAACAACAAGTCCAATATAACCTTCCTTCATAATCATCATTTTCTGAATATATTAAATACCACAATTCATGATCACAACTATCAATCATCTTTTTTTGATATTCTTCCTCTATTTTTTTATGTAAAGCCCCATATTTTTCTTCCCGCTTTTTAATCCCAATATACCGCTTCACCCTCTCATCTTCTAACAAATCAGCTTGTTCCTTTCTAATTAAACTCAAATCACCACCCACCTTTGCCAATAAATCAAGCAATTCTTTTTCCTTTAAATCTTCAACCACTACTTTCTCATCGCCAACTATTTCTTTCAACAAATTTCCATAATAACTCATATTTTCCTCCTAAAACATTCTAATCAATTCTTAAAAGCTGGTTCTATTTTCATATCAACAATCCAATTCATAAAAATTTGATACCCTTCTTTATAAGTTCCATCTTCCCTAATCAAACCTGTCATATATCTTGGATTAAAACTAGCCTCATGAATGTTACACATATAATTGAAACCGATAATTCTTTCATTCTCAGAAAAAAAGTCTAACAAATCTTCCAACACCATTGCTTGCCACTTCTCAGAATAACCTCCTGGCGGTGTATTTCTTGAATATATACTTTTCTCTACTTCAGTCATATCCTTCACTGGTTCACTTAATATCCAAAATTCCCAAACATAAACATCCAAATCTAGCGCTGTTATCATATTAATAAACTGTTTTGTATAATTAATGTCATAATGAGTATGACCACCAGGTTGAATTTCAATTCCAACAGCCGTAAAAGGCGTTTTCTTTTTTTGTAATTCCTCTAAAAAGGTAATCGTATCCGGCACCCTATCCATTTTTATCATATCATAACCACCACCAGGATAATAAACATCTTCACTAAAAGCATAAACAGGGATTATGTCAACTACCACAATCGCATCTGGCATCTCTTCCTTAATAATTCTAATCGCACTATCATAATAATCAATAATATTGTCCTTTGTAAAACCTAAATTATCGATTCCTTTTAAATTAAATTCATCACCAAACTCACACATTTCAAAAACCACACCCTGGTCCTTAAATAATCTTAAATATCGGCGTAACGTATTCATTTCAGCCTCTAAATAATGATCAAACGACTTTGGAATATCACCATTAATTGTTGCGGTATATCGCAATATGATCTTCATCCAAGGTCTTGAACCATCATTTCTAATCCCTTGCGCCCATTCAATATTACCGTATTCTAGAATTTCTTGATCACTTAAATTATGCTTTATTTCATAATCTAGCATCATAAATGGAGTCTCTAACACAATACTATTTTGATAAAACGCGTTTTTTTCATTATCACCATTAGCTGTCAAAAAGAATTCTTTAACTTCTTCTGGTTGCTTTTGCTCATTAACCTTTGGTTTTTCAACCTTTTTATCTTCTACCTCTCCCTTATAAAACAAAACAAATCCCACAAAAATCAAACAAACAAGAAAAAAAATTAACAGTTTATATTTTTTCATTATCTCACCACTTAAATTATAACACATTACTAAAATCACAACAATTATAAAAAAACAAAAATAAAATTGATTTTTTTAAAAAAAAATGTATAATTAAATTAGAAAGAAGGTGTATTATGATTAAAACATTATTTGCTGGCTATAACAAATTCATTATTATTGGTCTCATGTTGTTGGCTGGTGGTGGGACTTATTTCTTTTTCAACCAAAAAGAAGAAACAAAAAAAGAAAAACCAGAAGTAGAAGAAAAAGAAGACACTAAAGAGGAAGAGGAGGAAGAGGAAATAACATATCCTATTGAACTATCATTAACAACAAAACAACGAATGGATTTAATTAAATTTTTACTAGAAAATGATGTTTATGCATTGCCATATTACGAAAATACAAACGAAATTGACACAAGTGTCATTGCTCACAAATTCATTAATTGGGATACAAATCCTGCCTTAACCGAAGCACAAATCACTTATATTGTTGATAATTATGAAGAAATGGATGATTACGCAATTCATTACCTTGAAAAATACATTCCCTATCAAGAAGTTGGTAATTACATAAAAAGCTTAACTGGTAACACTGATGCAGCAAAAGATTCATCGTTTTGTATGGTTTATATCGAAGAATATGACTTTTATGTTCATATTGGTGGTCACGGTTGGCGAGGTGGCAGCGTTGAATACTTATCATTTGGTGATGAAGGCGGGTCTACCCATTTATTCTATGTCGAAAAAATTACCCAAATCAATGCCGAACAATATGTATTTGAAATATCACAATATAGATTAAAACCAGAACACGAAACACTTGATACTAAAACATTATTAGAAAAATTCATTTTGGGCGAATACAATGCTTTTCAAGCAAAAATCGAAATGGAAACCAATTCCTATTATTTAATGAAAAAAGATGGCGACCAATGGCAATTTATTTCTCATTCAGAAACTTCGCCTTTATAACAAAAAACTCCTCAAGGAGTTTTTTTATTACAAATTTTTTCATATTCTTTAATCAAGCCCAACCAACCCTGATGAAGTCCCGCCAACTTCTCTTTTTCCTTTGGGAAAAAAGATAAATCACAAAAATCACGTTCCATTTTTTGATAAACTTTCAAAAAATCTTTTGTCTCACAAGCCATATCAAAATATGTCCATCTTGTTAAATGACTTGCAGCATCAGCAAAAGCAACTATCTTTGCCTCTTCTGTTACTGGCATTACATCATCACACCGATGAGCCCGGACACAATGCAAAACCTCACTTATCTTCGCATATTTTTCTTTTAATAAAAACTCTTTAGCTATTTTTTCACTTACAACCGCATGATTAATTTCCCTTTCAAAATAATGCCCGATATCATGTAATCAGACACTAACCAAAACAACCTCCCGATCAACTGCTAGATTCAATTCAATCAGTTTTAAGGCCCACTTCTCCATCTCTAGCACATGTTTATCTAAATAATATCGGTCATCTTTTTTAAAAGAAAAAAATAAGTCTTTCGCCTTATCAACAATATCAATCATCTTCGACGACACTTATTTTCTAACACAAAATTGCCCATTGCTTCATTTAAACCAATAATAGTCGGTTTAGATGAAACAAAAACATTTTCATCTAACACATTAGCACCAAATACCGTTGGCATAAAACCATTATAGAAAACATTAACTCCCAAATTCTTCAATCGCTCTTCACCATGTTCATGAACCGGATAATTATCATCCGCATACCCTGTCCAAATCACCTCCACATTCTCTTTTTTTAATTGTTTGATATGATTAGCCAATTGCACTAACCGATCCCCACTTTTTACTTCCTCAATTTGAAATTCATTATAATTACCTTCAAACTTTAACTCGCCATCACTCATAAATACTTTAGACAACTCCAAATTCAAACCATTTTCGCTTGCTTGTACAAAAAGCAAATCAAGCAATTCTCTAACCTTCTCAAATTGACCAATTCGATACGAAGTAGAAAAACTAATCATAACTTTTGAAGCATCATAAATCTCTTTAATCTGATTTAACTTCTCAACGAAAAATTCAATTTCTTTTTTATACTCAGTTCCAGACAAAATTGGTGATATTGTCATCGTATTATTAATATCTGAAAAAAATAATATTGCTTTCATAAAACCTCCTAAATAACATAATCATTTCCAATTTGTTTTTTTAACAAATCAATTACAATTTGATGATTAAAACCATTGCAATAATCCTTTAAAACATAAACATTATATCCCTTTTCAAACAAATCCAAAGCTGTCTTATAAACGCAAGCATCAGTTTCAAAACCACACAAATATATTTCATCAATTTGATTATCAGCAATAAATTTAAGCAACTCTTCGGTCACCATTGAATATTGACAACGCTTAATTACCAAATCAGCATTTGCACCCAAATCAATCAACTTTGAATCAAACGCATCTAAATAATTTAATTTCTTAACAAAAGGAGAATCACCATGATTAACAAACTGACCAAAAACAACTTTATCATAATTCTTTAAAATTGTTTTTATTTTTTCAACTATCTTTAAATCAGCAAACTCTTCTTGAACATCAATTACAATCAATAATTTCATCGTTATTTCTCCAAAAAAGATAACATTTTATTTAAATTTTTTTCATCAACATGATCAGCACCATCAACAAATCCCTTTAAACTTTCTTGATCTTCAATCGACATTTTCGCCAAATTTTCTGGTTTTAACATAAACTTCATCATTGTATTTATCATCAATCGATAAAACCCTTTTAAACCATCCATATCAAAAGCTCCTCTCAACATAAATAAATTACTAGCATCATTTTTAACAATTAATTGTGCTTCTTTTTCAACTGTTTCATTATCTAAACCAACGGCCCCAATCGCTTTTAATTTAAATCTTTTTTTGGCTTTTCCTAAATCCTTCACCATCCCACCTAAAACCCAACCCAAGTAAATTACTTCACTATCTTTTTTTAGTTCACGATAAGCCTCGCTTAAAGAAAAAACTGAAAGATTTACCTTCTTCCCTAACATTTCCGCATATCGTTTGGTACTTCCCCCTCTTGACGTATAAACAATTGCATTCATTCTTGCGGCCTCCATAACTTATCTTCAAAATTTTTCACAAAATACCTTTGACCCTTTTGAATAACCTCATGGCCTTCGTCTTCTAATTTCATTTTTTGTTCTTCAATTCCGCCAGGATATTTAATATTTAACTCACCATCTTTTTTTAAAGTTCGCCAAAAAGGCGTATCATCACCTAACTCATTAACAACTCTTTCATGAGCAGCATTAGCAACCATATTAACAAAAATCCCCGCTGTCAACTGACAAGTAAAATCAGCACCATGCTTTCTTGCAAGATTGTTTCTAATTTCTGGCACCGTTAACAACTTCCCTTTAGGAACTTCTTTCATAATTTGATCAAACTCAATTGGTGGTGCAATTAACATTTTGCCACTACCAAATCTCTTTGCCATCTTTTCATCATGCCCAACATCAATGATTTTGGGCAGGTCACAAGGTTGATGCATTTTTTCATTTATTTTCATTTTTCCTCCTAATCTTTTCTTTTTGCTAAAACTTTATCTCTTCTTTTTTGTTGTACCTTTGCAATAAAAATGTCCATCATTTCATCTTCATAATCTTGATAACCACTTTCACCTAACTCAATTATCTTAGCGAAGCAATCACAATAAAACCTCGCCAATTCTGGATCACGACTATGACTTCTTCTAAGAAAAAAATCCAATTTAGCCAATCCAATCGTTGCCTTCCCAAAACTTAACGAATAACCGTGGTCCTCCACCTTCATCAACTCTAACCTCGGTACCCATTCACAATTTGGTTCCTCAGAAAAATAATTAATTTCTTCACAATTACTATATAAATACCGATGCTGCGCTTCATGATTTGTCCGATTATCATTTCCTATTTTCGTTGATCTATTCTGAATTATATGCTCCCTACCCTTATCAAATAATTCCCCAAAAATTTCTGCCAACTCAGAATCAGTTTGCTTAATAACATCAAGTGATTTAACAAACCAAGTACTACCTCCACCTCTTAACAAATCATATAAACGCGTATCAAACTCAACCCTATAACAACCCATTTCACCGTATCTTGGTTGCCAATCAAAAACAAGATCCTCCTCAATATTAACCTTCACTAATCCTTCAAGATCAAAAATCGAAGCCCCCTCTTTCGTTCTTAATACCTTTAACATCCTATCATCTCCTTGGTTAAATATTATAACATAACCTTACTTTTTTCGATCAACATATTTTGTATGTAATAACTTATGTGCAATTGGACTGGCAGGATACTTTAAAAAATCTTGATAAAGACTAATAATTGCCGGATTACGATGTGATTTTCGAACCGCTGATTTCTTATCAATATTATACAAAATCGATCGTCTTATTTTTCGAACTCGTTCACTGTTGTAGGGCTGGCCACCACCACCAATACAGCCCCCTAAACAAGCCATCACTTCAACAAACGTATATTCATTTGGGTTTTCCTTAATTCTTTCAACTAACTTTTGCGCACCAATCAATGAATGAACAACAGCCACTTTAATTTTTTGATCGCCAATCACAACTTCCGCTTCCTTAAATGCTTCAGTTCCCCTTAACTCATTAAACTCCAAACTACTTAATTCCTGTCCAGTAATAATCCCATAAGCCGTCCTTAAAGCCGCTTCCATTACGCCACCAGAATTACCAAAAATCGCCCCTGCCCCACTAGCAATTCCAAATGGATTATCAAATGCTACACCATCAATTTGCAAATAATCAATTGCTGATTCATCAATTAACTGAATAATCTCTCTTGTTGTTAAAGCAATATCCACATCGCCTTTCATTTCTTCTCTTTGTGCTTCATGTTTCTTAGCAGTACATGGCATAGCAGACATTACTACCAATTCTTTTTTAATTTTATCAGCATAAAAACTCTTAGCCACCGCCCCAAACATTTGCTGCGGCGATTTACAAGTTGAAAGATGCGCAATTAACTCCGGATGATACTGTTCAACATAATTAATCCATCCTGGACAACAAGAAGTTAACATTGGTAATCCCTTATTTTCTTTAATTCTTTTAACCAACTCATAACTCTCTTCAATAATCGTCAAATCAGCTGCAAAATTAGTATCAAACACTTCATCAAATCCAATTCTTTTCAAAATAGCAACCAACTTACCAATTGGAAAATGATCATAAGAAACCCCATAATGCTCACAAATAGTCGCTCTAATTGAAGGGGCAATTTGAATAATCTTATGCTTTGACTTATCTTCTAAAATATTTCTAACTTTCATAACTTCATTTTTTTCAGTAATTGCTCCAACTGGACAAATGGCGGCACACTGACCACAAAAAGTACAAGCCATATCAGACAAATTGCAACCCGCTGGCACTCCTATTTTTAAATCATGACTTCGCCCATACTTTTCAATAATATGCAGCCCTTGAACATCCTTGCAAATTTCTAAACAACGATTACACTCAATACACTTATTTAAATCTCTAAAAATTGCAACATTTTTATCATCGATTTCCTTTTTCTCTTTTAAACCAACAAAAGAACTCTTTTTAATCCCCAACTTTTCACTCAACACAAATAACTGATCTCTTTTTTGATCACAATTACTTAAATCATGATTAGCTAACAACAACTCAAAATTAATCTTACGCGCACTGTTAACCTTCCCGCTATCAGTAAAAACTTCAATCGCCTCCCATATTTCAGTCGAACAAGCCGTCTTTAAAATACGACTTCCTTTTATTTCGACCAAACACAAGCGGCAATTAGCTTTATTCTTTTGATCCTCATGGTAACATAACGTTGGAATAAAAATATTATTTCTTAAACAAACATCTAAAATCGTTTCATTTTCTTCACCTAAAAATTCACGTCCATCAATTATTACTCTCATTAATGCCTCCTAAAAACTTATCTTCAAAAAACTCCAACGCTGATAACAAAGTCGTTACTGAATAAAGACCCAGTCCACAAAAAGAAGAAACGCTAATCACATTAGTCAATTCTTTTAACACAATTAAATCATCCATTGACGCTTTTTTCATAATAAACTTATCCAATAAAACCAATATCTGAGTTAACCCCTCACGACAAGGCGTACACTTGCCACAAGACTCATGGTTAAAAAAACCAATATTGTTTTTAACTAATTCTAAAATATTATCATCCGCAATAATCAAAGCCCCTGAACCAATCGAAAACCGTTTATCTTCCAATTTATCCATATTAATATTTATATTACTCAAATGATAAGGGATTAACATTCCCGAAGGGCCTCCTAAAATAACCGCATAAACATCTTGACAATATTGATCAAGAAAATCTTTAACTACAATATCGTTTAACACTTCATAGACACCTGCATGATCAGTTTTACCAGACAAACTAATTAACCTTGTGCCATAAACCGGATAATCGGCTTTAAAAAGATGGGGCATATTTGATAGCGTTTCAACATTTAACAGTAAAGTTGGCTTATCAAATAAACCACTAGTAGTTGGGAATGGCGGTTTTTGCCGCGTCTTCCCCCTGATCCCTTCTAAAGACGAAATCAAAGCGGACTCTTCACCACACAAATACGATCCAGCACCACTAAAAACAATCAGCTTTAAATCATCTAAAAAGCCTCTTATTTTTGCTTCATTAATCGCTTTCAACAACTTCTTCTTTGCCAAATCATACTCTTCTCTAATATAAACATAAGCAACTGAAGCACCAACAATATGAGCCGCAATAATCATTCCTTCAATTAGTTGATGAGGATTATTTTCAAGCAAAAACTTGTCCTTAAAATTACCCGGTTCCCCTTCATCAGCATTACAAATTAAATACTTAAGACCCTCTTGCTTAAAAACATCATTCATTTTCATCCAAGTTGGAAAATTTGCACCACCACGGCCATATAATTTTATTTCTTTTACTCTTTCAATTAACGCTAATCTATCTTTTTCACGAATTTCACAAAAAGTTTGATAACCACCATAAATAATATAATTATCAATCAAAGCCAAATCAACTTCACCCACATGTTTTGTTAACAACTTATGCTCCATTTTCGCCACTCCTATATTCATTCAAAATCTCTTTAATTTTTTCTGCAGTTAAATTATCATAAATTTTTTTATTAATTCGCATCACTGGTGCCTTATCACAACATCCCAAACAACTAACCAATTTCAAAGAAAACAAACGATCGTCAGTTGTTTCATCAACTGCAATCTTTAATTCATCTTTCAACACTTCTAACATATTAAAAGCACCATTAATATAACAAGAAGCAACCGAACATAACTGAACAACATACTTTCCTTGTGGCTTATCTGACAAGTAACTATAAAAAGTAATTAAACTATAAATCTTACTTTTAGTAATCCCCACTTTTTTTGCAATTATTTCAATATCTGACTCACTAATATAATTAAAAGAATTCATTTCCTGAACCTCAGTTAAAATTGGAATAATGTTTTCTTCCTTCATCTCATACTTTTTTAAAATTTCTTCCATCTTATCGCCTCTATTATCAATTATATCATTTCTTAAAAAAATATGATATGATTTTTATGGTGATAATATGGAATTATGGATTGAATATGTTTTAATTTCTGCTCTTATTCTAGGCCTTTACAACATCTTTAAAAAGAAAGCCTTAGAAAAAAACAACGCAATTGAAGTCTTAATCACATTTACCATTTTATCGTTTATTTTTGTCATTCCTGAAGCAAAAAATGCCTTCCAAACCGATCTTCACTATATTTCAATTATTCTTTTAAAATCAGTAATTGTTTTTTCAAGTTGGATTATTAGTTGGAATTGCCTAAAACATATGCCCATCAGCACCTATAGCATTTTCTATTTATCAAGACTTCTTTTTATTGCCATTTTAGGAATCATTCTCTTACAAGAAAAAATAATCTTTATCCACTTAATCGGTATGATTCTAATTATGATAGGTTTAATTATTGCAAATTTAAATCAAAAAACAAAAACCGAAAACTTTAATACCAAATACACTTATTACCTAATTATTAGTTGCTTTATTATTTCTTTTTCAAGTGTAATCGATAAACTAGTAATGAAACACATTAATCCTGGTCAGATGCAATTTTGGTTCATGGGCTTTATGGCTGTTTTATATATTCTCTACACCATTTTTACCAAAGCAAAATTAAACTTCAACACGATTAAAAAAAATTATTGGCTCCCAATCATTGCTATTTCAGTTATTGTTGCTAGCCGCTTTCATTTTATGGCCAATGCCGTCCCCGAAAGCAATATTTCATTAATTGCTTTTATCCGTACTCTTTCAGTTGTTATTTCTTTGCTAATTGGTGGCCTTTTATTTAAAGAAAAAAATCTTTTATTTAAATTATTTTGCTCCATTATTATCTTAATTGGAATTGCATTATTAACTTTGTATTAAAAAGAAGCTATTCTAAAAGCTTCTTTTTAGTTTAGAAATAATTTTTCAATATCCTCACTACCAAACCCGACAAGCACAATCTCATTTTTCTTAATCGTTTCGTCTAATCTTTCTTTAACCCCTTCAACTTCACCTAACATACAATTTTCTAACAAACTAATTGAAGTTTCCGGATAAACAAAAAAATCACCAAAAATATTAACAAACGTAATCTTGTTATCAATTATCTCAATATCCAATCTTAATAACTTTCCATTAGTAACCTTGTAATCAATCTTTTTTCTCATCTTTGATTTAACCACTCACTTGTATTATATTTCTCATCATATAATTTTCTAGCTAAATTCTTTTCTTCATCAGTTAAATTAGACTCACAAAATTCAATCTGAAACTTTTCCATAAATCCCTTTTTTAAAGCCTCAACCACTTCAGAATAAGCAACTTCTCGATTCAACTCATTTTTAATTGAAGTAACACATTCGCTTACATCATTAATCATTTTATCACGCAACTTTTCATCAGGAACTTTTAAAATCGAAAACATCTTTGCCACATCAACATCAACTAAAACCGTTCCATGCTGTAAAACCATTTTGTTTCTCCTTGTTTGCGCACTACCAGAGATTTTTTTACCGTTAACCATAATATCATTAATCGGTTTAAATTGACAATCAATTTCAAGCTCCTTAAACCCACAAATAACGGCTCCGCATATTTCCTCATAAGACTTTAAAATATCTTTGTCCAAATCATCCTCACTTAATAAAACCGAATAAGTAATTTCTTGATCATGAAAAACCGCCCCACCACCAGTATAACGACGAACAATATCAAATTGATATTGTTTTAATTTATCTAAATCAACTTCCTGATTCACACTTTGAAAAAACCCAATACTAATTGCTGGTGGATACCAACTATAAAAACGTAACGTATTGACACTCTTAGAAATCAACAACGCCTCATCAATCGCCATTTGCATTGCGGCATTATCTTCACAATAACTAATTAATCGCCATTTTTTCACTAAAACACTTCCTTGCTTGATAAGAACTTCGGACTAACTTCCCTGAAATAACACAATCAAACCCAATCTCATAGCCCATTTTTTCGATCATTTTAAACTCTTCATCAGAATAATACTTCACCACCGAATATTGCTTTGCACTTGGTTTCAAATACTGCCCAATTGTTACAATATTAACACCATTATTTTTCAAATCAATTAACGTTTTTTCAATTTGTTCGATTGTTTCACCCAAACCAACCATTAACCCTGACTTAACTATCTTTTTCATAGAAGCCTCTTTTAAAATCATCAGTGATCTTTCATAATTACCTTCTTTTCTTAACAAAGAAAACAAATCTTCAACCACTTCAATATTATGATTTAAAACATCAATCCCAGAATCCAACACTTTTTGCAAAGCATTTAAATCACCCTTTAAATCAGAAATCAACACTTCAACTTTAATATCACTAAACTCTTTTTTAATTTTATCCACAATTAAAGCCACATAACCAGCACCACCATCATCTAAATCATCTCTTGTTACTTGTGTTAAAACAACATATTTCAAATCCAAATACTTAATTGCTTTTAAAATATTATCTATTTCAAAATAATCAACCTCATTTGGAATGCCACTTTCAACATTACAATAAGCACAATTCCGGGTACAAATATTACCTAACAACAAAAAAGTGACCGTGCTTGCCGAAAAACACTGATAGCGATTCGGACAATCACCGGCCATACAAATAGTATTAATATTTAATTTTTTAATTTTTTCTAAAACAACCAAATACTTTTTTCGATCAACCTTATTAATCATTTTGATCCTTTAAAAAATTAATTTTTTTCAAACAAATAGTAGCAGCCATTACCACCGGATCAAAAATAGAAGCCGAAGCTGGATTATAACACGTTTCCATATTAACAACATCATCCAACTGAATTTTCTTTTCAATTGCCAAAGCGATTAAATTCAAGCGCCCCGCCACTTCATGATGACCTATAATTTGACCACCAATTATTTCTTTATCAAAATTACAAATTAACTTAACAATTATTTTTTCCTCATTATTATAATAATTTGAACGAACCGTTCCAATATACCTGCCCACAACACAATTATCAACTTCTTCTTCAATCACCCCAACTGAGCCAATATATAAATTTCCTAATTTCGTAATTGTATTATTCAAAACATACGAAAATTGCTTAGAATCAGATAAAAGATTGGCCGCGACTACTTTTGCCTGCCTAACCGCTGTTGTTCCAAGCTGGCTCAATACTATCTTTCTCGTAATCAAGTGAATTGATTCAACACAATCACCACAAGCAAAAATATTTTCATCAGATGTTTGCAAAAATGAATTAACCTTTACCCCTATCCCCACTTCAAGCCCAATTTTTTTTGCCAAATCAGTTTTAGGAAGAAGACCCGTACACATAAACAAATTATCAAACTTAATTTCTTTTTCATTACAAACTAAACTATTACCACTAATTCTTTCAATTTTAGCATTAACCTCAACCTTGATATTCCCCAACTCCAAAAATCCAGCCATATCTTTATCAAGCATTTTACTTAAAATTTGCGATTTTTCTTCAAAAAGATACACCTCATGACCAAGAATTGATAAAGCATTCGCAAGTTCAGTCCCAATCATCCCACCGCCAACTACCACCGAACAATTTCCATTTTTCATATTAACATCATCAATTGTTTTCAAAGTTTGATAATCTCGACCGGCCTCGCTTCCAGTTGTCATAACCAACCGATCATAATCAATTTCTTTAGAGACACCATTTTCTAAATAAAAAACTTTTTTTAACTTTCGATTAACATCCATTACTTCTGAATTTAATCTTAATTCAATTTGATTTAATTGATAATCCTCCTCTTGATAAATAAAAATATCTTCCCGATTTTTTATTTCACCAGAAATCAAGTAAGGGAGCGCACAAGGAGAGTACTCCAAATATTTCGTTTTTTCAATAATAAAAATTTCAACATTTTTATTTAACTTGCGAAGTTCAAAAGCGCAAGTTGTTCCAGCACTGCCCCCACCAATAATTACAACTCGCATTTTATCCCCTCGTCTTTTCTTGATAATAAATCAACGCTTCATCTTCATTCATTAAGTCATCTAATTCAGTTTTATCGCTTAATTTAATTTTTACAATCCAACTATCAAAAGGATTTCGATTAATCAAAGCGGGCTCATCAAATAACACTTGATTCGCTTCAACAACTTCACCAGTAACCGGGCTTGTTAAATGACCTGACCACTTAACCGCTTCTAAAGTAACATAAACTTCATCTTTTTTAATCATATTTCCAACTTTGGGCAGCATTACAAAAACAAACTCTTGAACTTGCTTTGCCGCTTCTTTTGTCACACCTAAAGTAGCTACGTCGCCTTCAATCTTCACCCACGAATAATCTTTATTAAATTTCATAAATACCTCATTTCACTTTATAAAATTTTGCAATTATTAACGAAATAACAATTGCACCACCAAAAACAACAATCGTTCCGCCAATATCATTTAATAAATTTGGGTCATATAATAATACCCCAGCCATACTCAACATAATCATACCACCAATTAGCTTTAATAAACGGCCATGCTTTTCTTCAAATTTTGAAACCTTTAAAGTATAAACCACAATAAAAAATATAATTAATTCATCAATAATATAAACTAATAAATATAGCACAAATAAAAAGATAAAAAATGATTTTTCAATTTGGTGAGTAGCAATCATATTTGACCAAATTAAAGGGAACCCAGCCGTACAAGGAAGTTCAACTAAAGTAATGCCAAGCGCTAGCGTGGCTGACCCAAGAATCAAAGTTTTTACATTATTTTCAGGCCTCATTAAATTTCTAACTTTGGCAAATATTTTAGGTTTATATGAATCAGAAATTGTTAAAGAAATTCCTTTCTTATACCAAAAGAAATCTTTGATATTTATCAATGCAAACACTATCGCTATCGTTGCCACAATTATTCTAATCCAAAGCAAATAACTTACATACGTAAAAATATTAATCATTCCTAAAATAAAGAAACCATAAACTGCACCCGCAACAGTAAGATAAGTCAGCCCAACTAATAAAATCTTTTTACGATCACCAGTTAAAACAACAACCCCAAGTAAAAACATCAATACCCACAAAGAACATGGGTTAAACCCATCAACAAACGCAATTAAAACCGTTGACAACACAAGCGGCATTCCAGACACATTAAACTCTTTTCCAAAAATTTTAATCACACTATCATCAAGCACTTTTTCATCATTCACATCCGGTTCCTCAACCTCAGTCCCCGAAACAACCGAATATGCCTTATCGTTACAAAAACCTCTTTGGCACTCTTCAATTTTATCTTCCATTTCAACACTCATTGCCTCTGAAAAGCCAAGCCAACTTTTTTCACCAATAAACGTTGCCGGTACTCCTTGCGGCAAAATATTATAAGCATTAGCTACCTCTTCAAATAATTTTGCATTACTTTTATTATTATAAACCTCAAAATAATGAATCTCAACATCAGAATAATCTTTCGCCCATTTCTCTAGATAGGGCTTTTGACTCGCACAATGTGGACACCCATCACCATAAAAAAAGTATACATTTACTTTTTTTTGAGCTTCAACACTAGGTATAAATAAAAACAACAAAACAAACAACAACAATAATTTCTTCAACTAAATTTCCTCCTCAAATTAACACCCTTATCTATCATAATTATACTCTATTATCAAGAAAAGTCAAACAAACTTTTTTTGTTTTTATATTTATCCTAACATTAATAAAATGTATTTAAAACTAAATTATGAACTTGTTTTCACGAACAATAAGCAAATTTTACAAAAATACATTTAAGCAATTAGGATGAAAAATGAAGAAAAAAAGTAATTTAACTATGCATCATCTAAAGTTTTTTTCAACTCATTTATAAACTTCTCACCAATCACCTTTTTGTCATATCTTTTAAATACATAATCTTTAAGCTTCCCGCTATCAAAAAAATCATAATTATGATATATCTTTAAAATCCCCTTTGCATACTCTTGCGGATCATCAACCGAGACTAACACCCCGATTTCATCATTAATCATTTCTTCAGGTCCACCACACTTAGTTGATATAACCGGAATTCCACATGCCAAGGCCTCGATAACTGGAATTGCAAATGTTTCACCGCGACTAGAAACACACAATAAATCAGAAATTTTCATATATTCGATTATTTTTTCTTTCGTTAAATAACCCGTAAAATTAACATATTGTTCCATCTTAAACTTCTTTGCAGCCAGCTTATAATAATCTTCATATTCGCCAGTTCCGACAATATTTAATCTTATATTTTTCATATCATACTGTTCAACTAAAATACTCATTGCCTCAATTAACACTTCAAGCGCTTTTACTTTATAAAAATTAGCAATACTAATTAAATTAAAAGTATCATGACTTTTTCTTTCAACATCAAAACTTTTCACATCAATAAAATTAGGAACAATCACTACTTCCTTGTCCGAAAATTCAGTTAGTTTTCTCTTAACTACTTCACTTACTGCAAACACGCCAGAACTATTCTCTAACAACTTTGGTGCATATTTACCATAATGCTCCAAGACATTAATCGAATGCTCATGAATTACATAAGGGATTTTTTCTTTCTTAGAAATATATCTTGCCGCCAAACCAGCCGGAAGAATACTTTGAGCAACAATAACATCTGGTTTCCCAATTACTCTTTTCATTTTCTTAAATACTCGATAAGCAAAAAAAGCATACAAATAAAAAGATAAAGTTACATTAATCGCCTTTAAATTTAATATTGAAATTTGATAAAATCCAAACCCAAATCTTTTATCATCAAATCCATCTTTTTGATATTTTTTAGAGCCTCTTATAAATTCCTTAAAACCTCTTCTATTTACATGCAACATATTAACTTCAGCAAGCTTAGACAACTCACACGCTTGCTTAATTAAATAATCACCCCAGATCGGATTCTTAACACTTGGAAACCAAGAAGGAATAACCAATATTTTCATTTTGCACATCCTTTTTTTAAACATTAATCTTTTTATAATAATCAGATATCTTTTCAACAACTATCTCTAATCTATCCGACTTAATTATCATATCATAATCATACTTTTTCTGCGATTTTAAGTACAACACATCATAATAATCCATAACCATATATTTAATAAAATCATTAAAATTAGATTCATTTAATAATTTCATCATTTTTCTAGTCCATTCATCGCCCATATTTAACTTAAAATATTTGTTATTTTCAATAATTTTTTTCACCTTATCAACCTCAATATCTTCTGGACGATAAACATTTGACAAAATCTCAATTCTTTTTTCAAGCGAAACATCCAACAATATATGTGGTGAAATAAGAATTTTTTTATACAAAACATTTGGCAATGACACACTCCCTATTTTTCTACTTTCACTTTCAATAAAAACATACCTTTTATTATCAACAACAAAATCCTTAAGTAAAAAAAACAACTTATCTTCAAATTTTTTTTGGCTATTAACTTTTAGTCCAATCTCACCAAAAATAGATCCCCTATGATTAGCACAATCTTCTAAATCAATCACTGGTAATTTTTTAGCAAGTTCATTTAAAACAATTGTTTTTCCACTTCCAGTATTTCCTGATATTACCAAAAAATTTAATTTCTCAATATAATTATTAATATTATTTAATAAATAATTTCGGTATTCTTTATACCCTCCAACTAATTTATAACAATTAACATTCATTAATTTCAATACATCAACAACCGAAGAACTACGGCTACCCCCCCGTGCACAAAAAACCACTATCTCTTTACTAGGATTCATCCTAATCAATTTTTTTATTTCTTTATAAATAATCGGCAACTGCTCTAGACCATACTTAAAACCCGTTTCATAAGCTAAATCTTTATTTTGCTTATACAAAGACCCGACAATATGACGCGCTTCATTATCGAGAATTGACAAGTTAATAGCATCTCTTATCGTTCCTTCATTATATTCCTTTTCTGATCGAACATCAATCAATATATATTTATCAATACAATCAATCAAATCCCCAATTCTAATGTCCAAATTCTCTGCCTTCTCTCATTTTTTATTAACACGTCAATAATTTCTTCTTTTGCTTTAAAATATTTCTTTTCTAAAATTCCTATCTGCTTCTTATTAAAAACTAGCTTTACCGGAAATGCTCTTCTAATATTATATTTTACACCTTTTCCTTCAAGATACCTACAAAAAAACAACTTGCAAGCAATATTTTTATTTAAACAGCACCCGTTATTTAAATGTTTACAAAGACCAACTTTTGATTTGTAGCAACACCCATTTTCCACTCGGACCGTTTTTCCTAATCTATTAGCAATGCATTTTCCATCTTGAAAATCACAATAATTATGCTTCATCATTTCAGCATCCAAAAAATCACAAATATAATCTATTATTAAGCTATATTTTTTTTCCAAATCGCTTTCATTTATAATTTCTTCTATCTTACAAATTAAATTATCTTCAAACTCTTGATGATTTTTAAAATCAGTTATTTTTATTTTTCCCTTCACTTTACCTTCACCATTTTCTTAATTTAATTATACTACAAATTAACAAAAAAACGAACACCAGGTAACCAGAGTGTTCCAATTTCATATATGGGGCAATATTCCAATAGGTACAAAATGTTTTTAAATCAAAATTTATATTTTTTTTCTAAGATCTATGGTATATTCCCCGTAACCATTTTTTTTATACATGGATATGGCTTTGTGGTTATTATAGAAAACGCTCAATCTTATATATTTGGCTCCATTTCCAACACACCATTTTTCAAATTGTTTTAATAATTGCTCCCCTATACCATGATTACGACAACGTTGAACAACTACAATAGCAGCCAGTTCTCCCACTGGTTCTTTATAAACGGTTAAATCATCTGCAATGTAACCAGATACATATCCAATGAACTCATCATCTAATCGTGCGATATAACATATTGTTCTTTCTCTTAACAAGAAGTCGCGAAACTTACTTTCTCTATCTTTACCATTTTCTATTTCATTTAAGTTACTGTCATAATTATTTTCTGTGTTTCTAAGTTCCCTATGAAGAATTGCTAATTCTCTTATACTATCTAAAGTAGCAATCTCTATTCTAATTTTCTTCATTATTATCTCCTCATATCCAGTATATATTATTTTAAATGAAAAAACAAACCTCTATTAAAAGTTTGCCTTATTTCTCTAATGGGGCAATATTCCAATAGGCACAAAACGTTTTTAACTGCTCTTTTTTAAATATTCCTCTTTCGTTATTCCATAAGAATAACAATCAATAAAATCTTCAACGAAAGTGTATTTTTGTTTATGTAATTGTTCGCTTCTTTTTTTAAATCCAAGTTTCTCCATTAATCTAAATGACGATGAATTACATATGGCTGATGAAGTTTCTATTGCTTTAATACCCACCTCATCAAACATATAATTTATTATACTTCTTGCCGCTTCGTAAGCATATCCATTTTTCTGATCACTCGGATCAATAAACCATCCAATATCTCTGATTTCTATTGGATAATCTGCTTTTTCTAAGATACTAATTTGTCCAATACACTTATTATCTTCCTTTTTTATAATGCTCCATTGAAATACATCACTATTTTTTGCTCTTGCTAATTTTTTCATTTGCCAATGATAATCTTCTTCAAAGGTTTTCCCCATTTTACAAGTTAGATAATACTTATTAACTTCCGGAATTAACAAAATATTAAAAACTGTTCTTAAATCCGCTTCTTCTGTCGATCTTAATATTAACCTGCTTGTTTCAATTTTTCTAGATCCCAGCTTTTTCATTTAAAATCACCTAATTTGATTATATATCATTTTAAACAAAAAACGAACCTCCTATTAGAAATTCGTTTTGTTTTTAATGGGGCATCATTTTGGTATATGTTACAGCCCTCTAAAGTTAATACACAAACAACATACTATAATTATCGTTATAAGTCTAGTGAAGAATGATATTTATGTCACGTTTTTTCAAAATTTCTTTATATTATATTCGATGCGACTTTCTCATCTGCTTCTATTTCTTCGTCGTTTGGTAAATCATCTATAATCCAATCAATTTTTGCATTTTTCCATTTTTCTTGATGTTTTAATTCTTCTTTATAAAATGGACACTTTAAGCAATACTTTTCAATTGAACTTCGTGGCTTTCTTTTTGATGTATAGTGCCTATAATATTTTTCAGTATTATCTAAAAACAGTTCTATTTGTAAAGCCGATTCGTTACGAAACCCTTTATCACCAAAAAAACGTTCACAAAATCCAAAATATTTGAGTTTATTATTTTTCAATAATTTTTGGAAATATTTTTCCTTAATGTATATAGAACCAGTAATACCATCATTATACCAATAGCCTCTGTTGTTATTAACTAATATCACTTCTTCATTTTTTTCATTTACCCAAGAACTGTTAACTCTATTGTAACTCAGTTTTAATCTTCTAATAATTTCTGAAGGTGGAACATTAAAATCCGTTTGAATAAAAATGTCTGAAAATTCACTTGTATTTCTCACACTTGAAGTTCTTGAAAAATTGTAACAATGAACGTTATCCAGATCATCATATATTGTATCGGTTTCAATTGTATAAAGGCGATCACTATCTGCATCATAACTAAGTTGATAATCTTCGTTAATCGCTAGATTAAGAATATAATCATCGCTCCAATATAATTCCATTCCATCTTCTTTATTCTCTTTCTTTTTGATGCTACCATAAATTAAACGCCAGTCATCATTCTTGTGAGATATGGGTTTTATTATATTTCTAAAGTTTTGAATTGACAATTTATGATTTTTAGACCAAGTCTCTGTCTTTTTTGTTGGGATAATTAAGTTTTGAAGAAGTTTTTTATCTAAATAATCTATATCCTCATTATAAACACTTATTGGATAGTATAAAACTGGTTTTTCTTTATAGTAATCATTGGTATAAGCTGTATAGCCTAAATTTCCATCACAATACATGCAAAACTCACTCATATAGTAATTACTTGATATGGAACCAATAGTGTTTGATATCGCTAAATCAAGTGCTTTATATACATTATCTTTTTCATCACTTTCATATATTCGACTTTTTTCTAAATCATCTAACTTGACATTATACTTTTTCATAAATTTTTTATACTGTTTCTGCCACGCTAAATATACATCTTGTGAAGGCCATTCCTCTTCTCTTATATCTTTATATACATTTTTCAATAAATCTTTTAGTATCCCATGTGCAGGACACTCTTTTTTTATGCACTCAAAATTTTCTTTCACTTCCTTATTTATTTTTGTGATTTTGGATTTTTTTTCTTTTAAAAACTTATAATGAAATCTAATATTATTC
>CAYGGG010000002.1:0-61034 GCA_964349455.1 uncultured Muribaculaceae bacterium
ATATAAAATAAATGAATTTTTACCAATTGACGATGCGGAAATCGCAGAATATTATAATAAGTTAAATAAAACAATTATTATAAATTACATAAATAATGAATATCAATTTGCATATATTGGAGTACATTTGTTGTTTATGACTTATTTATATTATGCGGTTTGGCAAATAAGTAAAATGTCCTCAGAAATGTATGGGGTAGCCTCGCTATTTGTTAGACCTTTTAACAACACTGAGCTAAACTTTGATGATATTCAGTCAGTATTTGATTATAAAGATATTCCCGAAAAGGATATAATTAATTTTTTGCATTTGGCTGGAATTGATAAAAGTTACTTGGGAATTTTAAAAAAACAAATTAAAATTCGAAATGGAATGGCGCATGCCAGTGGAGATTATGATATTCTCGAAGAAGAACCGTTTCAATTGGAAATAAATAATGTGATTTCAATAATTAAAAAATGTAATAAGAATATATGTGAAAATTTACTTTTAAATGAATATTCAAATAGTTTATATTTATATTTTGCTAAAGGTAAAAATTTTGAGATTGAAATAATTAATAATTTTGTTGATAATAAGTTTATAACGGAGTTATCTTTGTCTTGTGAGGAAATCAAGTATTTAGTTAATATTAGTAAGAAAATACTTTTTTCTAATTTTAAACATTTAAGTGATAAACAATGTGTGAATTTAAAAAAAGCTCACTTGTTAATTTGCAAAATATGCAATTCAAGATATTTATCCTAAATATTAATTTTGCCATTATTTTTTGAGATAAAGCAAAACAACTGAATAACGAAAACATCAATATATACAATGGTTTGAGACCCCTTGAGATAAAGTGGGATGCCCTCAAGTGAGCACCTTTAATGTGTGGGTACTATAAGGAAAAAGGCAAATTATTATTTGTCTTTTGTTTTTTATCTAAATTGTATAAAACACGCAAAAATGTGATAAAATTATAGTAGGTGGTTGTAGTGATTGATATAAATATTAAATTAGAAAAAAATAAAGATTATTTTGATAACTTATTTTTAAAATATGATCCTCAAATTAACCTCGATGAAGAACAGCGAAAATCAGTACTTCTTGAAGCTGATAATTTACTTGTAATAGCTGGTGCCGGTAGCGGCAAGACGACTACAATGGTAGCAAAAGTTTTATACTTAATAGAAAAAGAAAACTACAAAGAAACTGACATAGTCGTTATTTCTTTTACAAGAAAAGTGAAAGAAGAAATAGAAAAAATAATTCATGAAGTATTTGGATATAAAGGTGTATCAGTTCATACGTTTCACGCACTTGGCTTAAAAATAATTAATGCCTCTGGTTATAATTATGAAAAAATAATTGATGAGGGTGGGCAGTATACAATATTAACAGAATATATAAAAGAAGTTCTATTTAATGATAAAGAAAAATTTGGTAGATTTGTAAAATCTTTTAAAAAATATTTGTTTTTTAAAGCTGGATGGGAAAAATTCTCTAGTTTTGCCGAATACCATGATTATGCATATAGGCTTGGTTTGAAGGAAAATGAATCAGATATAAAAAAATATAATCGCGAGCAAATAAAAAAAAGACGCAGGTATAAAAAAACAATAAAAGGAGAATATTTAAAATCTCAAGAAGAGGTTGATATCGCAAATCTACTTTATATTAACGGAATTGAATATGAATATGAAAAAAGATATGAGGATAGATTAAATTACCATCCTGATTTTTACATTCATCAACGGGGTAATGGCAATTATATAGAACACTTTGGAGTGGACGAAAATGGTCACAATGGTATGCATACAAAAGAAGATCTGAAAAGATATCTTGAGACACTGCAATTAAAAAAGGATTTTTTTCAAAGCCTCCCATCAGAAAATCTATTTATAGTTACGTATTCAAAGTATAACGATAAAAGGACATATAAAGAAGAATTAGTTAATCAATTAAACAAGAGGGGTTACAAGGCTTTTAAAAGAAGTGAAGAAGAAATTTATGAAAGCCTAAAAGAAACTGATAAAGAAAAATATACTAACGTGTTTGTAAACAAAATAATAATTCCTTTCATAGCTTCATTTAAACAACAGGGTTTTGAAGAACCTGAGTTTGATAAATTAATTTTTGAAAGTAAAGATGAAATTCAAGAACAGTTGATAATACTAAAAGATTTCTTTTCATACTATCAAAATGAATTAGCTACAAAACACCGTATAGATTTTGAAGACATGATTTCTAGAGCATATCAAGTAATGCCAAAATTAGTTGAAAAAAAACTAGGAGTTGATTTTAAATATTTAATAATTGATGAATATCAAGATATCTCTTCTAGTAGATTAGATCTTGTAAGAAGAATGTCTAATTTATTTGATGCTAAAGTAATGGCGGTTGGGGATGATTGGCAAACTATATTTGGATACTCGGGATCTAGAATCGATTTATTCAAAAATTTTGTTGATGAAATGGAAAGTGCCGAAAGCGTTGCTATTCAAAATACATATCGAAATAGTCAGGAATTAATTGATATTGCTGGCGAGTTTGTTCTTAAAAATGAAAATCAAATTGTAAAAAGACTAAAATCAACAAAACACCTAGAAAACCCACTTGAAATTTTTATTTATAATGATGGAACAGACGAGGATGTGAATAAAAACAGGGCACAAGCTGTTGAAGAAATTTTAGATGAAATAACTAGAGACGTAAGCGTTAAAAAAATTCTTTTCATGGGAAGATATAAAAAAGATGTTTATAAAATTGCCAGTCCAGCTATGTTCAAATCTTATCCGAACAAAGTTGAATCAAAAAAATATCCCGAATTAGCAATTGATTTTCTAACAATTCATCAATCAAAAGGGATTGGATATGATTACTGTGTTTTACTAGATATGAGTAGTGACACGTACGGTTTTCCCTCGAGAATAGAGGACATTCCAGTTGTTAAATATATAAAGCCTAAAATTGATGAACCAATTGCTTATCCAGAAGAAAGAAGGTTGTTTTACGTGGCCTTAACAAGAACAAAAAACAAAATATATGTTCTAGTTCCCAAAAGTAAGAAATCATCATTCTTCTACGAAATAAGGGGTTATAAGAATGTTGAAACCATTGATATGTAATCACTAACAAAGTTTAACCCCCCCCAACCAATAACTGAGGTGAAATATGGGAATAGAAAGATTATATGAAAGTACGGCTATGGATATAAACATAGATGCATTAGTATCTTTATCAGGAATTGATTTAACAAATTATGTAATTGCGACATCTTCAATGAGAAAAAAAGCATTGCTTAAGAATGAAAAAGTAAGAGCTTTATTTTTTGAAGCCCAAAATCATTATGCTTTTATATGGTTAATTCAAAAATTAAAAGAAGAAGAATTATTATATTTTTGTGATGAAGAATTAATTTCTTTTTTAGAAAAAGATTTAAGATTAGCTGATAAATTAAATGCAATCATCTCTTCTGAAAATAAAAGTGCTTCTTCTTTTTTAAGTCATCCGGTAGTAATAGAGTTAATTTTTAAAGAAAATTCTAGTCTTAATTTCATTATGAATAGTAGTGTATTAGATATTGATTTTGGAAAAAAATATTTTTCTTTTTTAAAAAATAATCATCCTGAAGCAATTGATGATCTTAATTATTTAGCTGATGATGTGGTAATTGAATTAATGTCAGAAAATCTTGATTATGTGATTGAAAGTGGTTATTTAAAAGAATATTTAATTAGTGCTAGTCCAAAAGTAACTGAAAAAATAATTGAAAATAGTTTGGTTGAATTAGAATTTTTAAAATTAAGTGTTATGGAAATTGATATGAAAATTGAAAAGGGTCTAGTTTTGCCAGCTCATGTTTATAATAATTCGCTTTTTTTAAAAAAATATTTAGAAATAGAAGATGTTAGTCAGTATCGTAATAAGATTAATAGACTAGCTTCTGTTTCATTAAGTAGTGTTGATTTAATTGAGAAAAAAAGAAAACAATATTATTTAGAACAATTGAATGGTCTTAATTTAGAAAATGGAATGTTGCCTAAATATCAAAATCTTTATGATCGTTTGGAAACTGATTTAGATTTTCGCCAGTTTAAATATGGTGATGGACGGGTTCTTTTTGAAGATATTTCAAAGATTAGTAATAAAGAAGATTTATATCAAATAATGTTAAAAAAGTCTGAAAAAGAAGCATTAGAAATGATGATTGATTTTGTTTATGAAGAAGTGGCATTTGATTTTATTAGTGCGACAAGAATTATGTTAGAGTATAATAATTCATTAGCAGAATCTGTTTTATCTAATGAACGGCTTGCTTTATATCAAATGTTTGATCAATATGCTGATTTATCAGTTAGTGAAAGAATTAATTTTTTTAATTCTTTAGCTGGTAATGAGATGGAAAACTTTTATGATGATTTTAAAGTTTGTCGGGAAAAAAGTTATCAAGCAATTAATGATAATTTGTTTAGAATTGAAAATATGAGTGGTTTGAAAAATAATGATTTATCAGAAAAATATCAACTTCCAATTTATCAATTAGAAGGTGAACAGTTTCAAATGTTGGTAACAGCTACTGCAATGGATCGAAAAAAAGAAAAACTAAATTTAAACCATGATCGATCAACTTCTTCTTGTAGTGTAATTGGGGATAAACATATTAAGGTCAAAAATGAAAATAATATTGTGCTTGGGTTTGCTGATTTTGATATTGATAAAGTACTTCATTTGCATCAAACGGATTCTTTTACTGCTTATGAAAGTTTATCAACGCTTCATACCAAAGTTTTTACACCAGATCAATTACTTAGAAATACAAGCGGATATAATGAATTATTATATTCTAATACTAACTTTGTTGATGGTGAAAAAGAGCATCAATCTTTAAAACCAAGTTATGTTGTTGCTTATGATAGGATTGAGACAGGCGATCTTTTATATGCTCGTTCTTGTAATATTCCAATTGTTGTAATTAATTCTAGTAAGTATCAAAAAAAAGACGGTGTTCTTGGAACTAGTTATGGTTTATCTAATTATGGTGGGATTGATGATGATTATTATCGAAAGCGGTAATTTGATTTAATTTTTTTATATTGTTAAAATTATAATAATTTAAAGAAAAGTTTTTTTTGAAAAAAGGAGCGGATTAAATGTTTAGTTTGGGGCGAAGTGTTGATATTAAAAATTCGAGTAATCGGTGGCTTGTTATAATTAGTTTTTTGGTTGCTAGTGTGATGGCTTTTTTTTTAATGAATTTAATTGATGGATTATTGATTGCATTTGGGTTCTTTCTTTGTTGGGCGTTAGCTAGAGAGATTGATCCAAAGTATGAAAATGCTGCTTTTGTGGCGGCTTTTATTTTTTTAGGTTCAACTTTTTTAATCAATGATGGCTTGCAAATTGCTTTGCTTTTGTGGTTACTTCTAGCGATTAGATTTATTAGTAAAATATGTGGTAAAATCCCAACATTATTTGATGTGATTACGGTTGTTGGGTTTAGTGCTTATTTAGGATATGCTTTTTTAAGTCCGTTATTTCTGTTGCTTTCATTTTTGATGTTAATTTTTGCTTGGATTAGGTATGGCAGAGCAAAACTATATATTAGTTCTGCCATTGTTGTATTATTTTTACTGGTGATGATTAGTTTAATTATTCCTTGGCAATTTAGTGAACTGTTTTATTTAATGATGGTCGATATTAAAATATTTATTTTATGGTTAATTAGTATTTTAATATTGTTTTATTTTCAGATGCAGGTGTTGTCCTGGAATAAAACATATGAAGATGATTTAGGTGGTAGTTTAGAATATAATTGGCTACAGTTAGCATTAGTTTTTTATGGTGTGGCATTAATTGGAATTATTTTGTTTGTAAATATTAGTTATAGTTCATTGTCTTTGTTGTTAGCTACTATTATTGGTGTTAATTTACATGCTTTATATATTGTTTTTAACAAGTGATGGGTTGAGTTTAATTTTTTTTTTTTTGAAAAATGTGATATTATTATGCTAGGTGATGATATGGTTGAAATATTGGATTTTGATCTTGATGAAGAAGTAACTGATAATTATTATGGGATTAAGAATAAAGCAATTATGACTGAAATGGAAATCAAATGGTTTAAATTGTTTGAAAAATTAATTAGTGATGATTTTTTCATCTGGCCCCAAATCAATCTTGCTTCAATTATGGATATTGAAGCAAAATATCAGCAAAAGTTATTTCATAATATAGATTTTGGTATTTTTCGTAAAACGGATTTTAAATTAATGTTGTTAATTGAAACAAATGATTTTCGTCATAAAAAAGAAAAAGGTTTTTTAAGAGACAAAAAAGTAAGTGATTGTTGTAAAATGGCCGGTTATCCATTTATAAAATTAAGTTATTCGCAAATTAAAAAAGAAACGCATATTAAGAAAATTTTGAATGCGAGAGGACTTGTTTAAGGGGTTAGTGATTTTTTAAATTAATTATAGAAAAGAGGAATAGTAATGATTTTAGATGATTTTGATAGTGACCCAGATGCAATTATTAACCCAAATTTAACAGTTGAAAAAATAAATGATTTTCCGAAAATTGGTGTATCTTGGTTTTCGAAAAGATTATTTGATAAGTATATTGAAATACTAAATCCTAAGAAAATAGGAGAAATTGCAAGTGGGAATGGGAAAAGTCCTGTTTATGAAATTGATTACAAGGGAGTTAAAATAGCATTGTTTATGGCCAAGGTGGGCGCGCCAATATGTGTAATGGGGTATGAGGAATTACTAGTGATGGGTTTAGAAAAATTGGTGTTATTTGGTACTTGTGGTGTGCTTGACAAAGAAATTGAAGATTGTTCGATTATTATTCCAACTTCGGCAATTCGTGATGAAGGAACTAGTTATCATTACATGAGTGCTAGTGAAGAAATTGTAGTAAATGAAAAATATGTTGAATTGTTTGAAGAAGTATTGAATGAACATAATTATTCGCATGTTAAGGGGAAGGTTTGGACAACTGATGCACCGTATCGTGAAACTAGAGACAAAATGAAAAAACGAAAAGAACAAGGCTGTGTTTGTGTTGATATGGAGTGTGCTTCAATGGCGGCGGTTGCTAAATTTCGAAATAAAGATCTTTTTCAATTCTTTTATGCGGCTGATAATTTAGATTCAACTAATTGGGATGTACGAAGTTTAGGGAAAGATATAAAGTTAGACGAAAAAGAAAAGATGGTGCTACTTGCTTTAGAGTTAGCTAAAAGAATTAGTGAACAAGATGAAAAAGTTTAGAAGGAGATATTATGAAAAAAAATGAAATATTAAAGGAATATTATGAAAAAGGTGGCGAAAAAGAGAGATTAACGAAAGATAAAAGTCATCAAGTTGAATTTTTGACAACCACTAGGTATATTGATAAGTACTTAAAAAAAGATGATAAGATTATAGAAATTGGTGCTGGAACAGGAATTTATTCACTTCACTATGCACAAAGAGGTTACTTTGTTGAGGCAGTCGAATTAATTCAATATAATATTGATGTTTTGAAAGAACAAGTAACATCATCAATGAATATAAATGTTAGACAAGGAGATGCAATTGATTTATCTTTTTATGAAGATAATAGTTTTGATATTACACTTGTATTAGGACCTTTATATCATTTATATAATGAAGAAGACAAAGAAAAAGCAATTAGCGAAGCAATTAGAGTTACTAAAAAAAATGGTTTAATATTTATTGCATATTTAACTCATGGTTCGATTGTATTAGGTTACGGTTTAAAAAAAGGAAATATGTTGGATTTAAAAAGACAATGTGATGAACAATATCGATTTGTAGATGATGTAGTTGAAGTTTTCTCAGCTTTCTTTGTTGATGAATTTGAAAAGATGATGGAAAAATTTAATTGTGAGCATGTTGCAAGTGTTGGTGCTGATGGAATTACTAATTCAATGGGGGAATGGATTAATCAATTAACTGATGAAGAGTATGATGTTTGGCTTGATTACCATTATAAATCTTGTGAACGAAAAGATATTCAAGGATATAGTTGTCATATGTTGCATATATGTCGAAAGAATTGAAAGGAATTGAAAAATGTTTTATGATGAATTTGATTATATAAAAGGAGAAGTAGTTGATTTAAAAATTGTCGAAAAAAGAGAAGAGGACAGAGAAAAAGGTTTCTGTCCAATGTATATTTGGCATATAATAAAAGATAATCAAGTAGTTGGCGAGATTTTGTTTCGTTTTGGATTTAACGAAAATATTTATTACGGTGGGAATATTGGAATTACAGTATTTGAGGAATATCGTGGTAATCGATATGCAGGATTTGCTTCCAAAATGGTGCTTAAAGTTGTTAAAAAACATAATATGAAAGAAATATATATTACTTGTAACCCAGATAATATTGCTTCAAAAAAAACAATTGAAACCAGTCCTAATTGCCAATTTATTGAAAAAGCTTTGCTTCCTAAACATAATGATCAATATAAAAAAGGAATGAGAGAAAAGTTGATTTATAAATTAGTGATTGAATAAAGGGTCTAAAATGATTGAGTTAAAAGCAGGGTGTTAAAATAGAAAAAAAGAGTTTTATAAAAAATTTGAATTTAAAAATTAAAAAAAATGAGTGTTTTAACACTCGTTTTAAATTAAACTAATTATTTGTTCTAATCTCAAGATTTGATGAATCATATAAAACACGGGCGTGATTTTTTTTAATTAGTACTCTGCTAGTTAAATTCCCTGTTTTCTTATCAATACATTCTTGGTAAATCTCACCATTCCGATAAATAATTTCATTTTCATTAGAAAAATATTCGTTTTCTTTTTTAATATGATATTTTACATCTATTTCTTGGCTAGATCTTATTTCAGCACATAAATATTCTGGAGTTAACCAAACGATTAGTTGAAATGTTGAATCGGTATTATTGAAAAATCGATAATCAAGATAATTATAAGCAATTGAAGTCCCAAGTCCAAACGGTACTTGTCTTCCATAATCTGGAAACAAATCGATCCCGTTGTGGTGATGATGCTCAGTAATTTCTAGAGGTGTGTGGATTACAAGCCAATGAATTAAATTAGTAAATTGGCATATGCCACCACCGATTCCCTTTGAGGCATGACCTTTTAAAATTGTCAGGCCATCTTTATAGCCCCTTTTTTCTGAACATGGACCGACAAGGGACCAAAAAGAAAAAGTTTCGCCTGGAGCAATTGTAATATTAGAAACTTTTGGTGCCGCAATCGCTAAATTAATGGCTTTATTATTTTGTAGATTGGGATCGACATCACCAAGTTTGCGGTGAATTAATGATTTGTGTGCGTATATTAGATATGGCAGTTTTTCATCTAATTTCGTTTTGGCAATTTTTTGAAACCGAAAAATATTTTTTGAGTGTCTTAAAGTTGTACATTTAAACACGGATATTTTATATGTAGTTGGTGATATTTGACAAAAAAGTTTTCGACTCATGATGGCCCCCCCTGATTTGATTAATAATAATTTAAATTATTTTTGAGAAAAGTCTTAAATTATTGGTTAAATCTAACAAAAAGAATATAGCATAATATTTATAAAAGTACAATCATTTTATGCTTTTTTTTTTTGAATTATGAAAAGGGACGGGTTTATGATAAAATACAGATTGAAAGTGGATTTATGGAAAATACTGTTATCATGGTAGTTTCAGCATTAGTTAAAAAAAATATTTTTAATGAAAAAAAAGTTAGGTATTGACTCTATAGGTTACTCTAATGTTAATATCGAGATGTGGAGGAAATTATATGTATCAAATTAGTCAATTTTCAAAAATTAGCAATACGTCAATTCAAACTTTGCGCTATTATGATAGTTTGCAATTATTAAAACCAAAAGTAATTGGTGAGTCTAATAATTATCGCTATTATACTAATGAAGAATTGGTGAAATTAAGAATCATTAAAAGATTAAAAAAGATGGGTTTTCAGTTAAAAGAAATTGCTGAAATAATCAAAAAATATGATGAAAAAAAATTAGTAAGTCATAAAAGTAAATTGGAAATGGAAATTGCTAATAAAATACAATATGTTAAGGAAATTAAGAAAATGATTAAAAAAATGAAAAACGGTAATCATAATTTTGAAAAAGAATTAACTTTTCTCGCAAAAAATGAAGAAAGGAGAGTAAATATGAAAGAAAAATATATTTTAGCAAAAGCAAAATTACTTGAATGTTATGACTTATATCAGCAAAAAAACTTTGAGGAATCGATAACAGCTCTAGAAGAATTAAAAGAAGAAATTTTTGCTTCAGATGAAGGACAGGATCCTTTTTGGAATCATACGGCGGGGAATTTGTTTATGGGAATTGCTTTTGAAGTTTTTAAAGCAAGTAAAAAAGAAGAAGTTTCTTTTTTAACTATTTTTGATTTTAACATTAATGGTAAGTCACAGATTGACAATTTAAAAGAATATACTGATTTGTTGGCAAAGGATAGTTATGCTTATTTGTGCTTAGTAAGTATAAGTTCGGCTCCACTTGAAACAAAGGAAGCTGTAATTCGTATTTTTCGCCAAATAATAAAGGCCTATGCTGGAAGAGAAACGAAGAATTAAATAAATAGTCTTTAGAAAAATTAAACTGTTGTTTAATTTTTTTTTATGATAAAATATTGCTTAGGTGATAACATGCTAGAAATGCGGAATATTAACATATTTTTAAAGCAAAATGATCGTTCTTTAGTAGAAGACTTTAATTTTGTTTTAAACCGAGACAATAAAGTAGCAATAATTGGTGAAGAGGGAAATGGCAAAAGCACTTTATTGAAAATGATTTTTGATAGCAATATGATTGAAGAGTATTGTGATTTTTCTGGTGAAATAAATAAAAAAAATTTAAAAATTAGTTACTTAGAACAACTATTAGATTTAAAATGGTATCAATATGGTGTTTGCGATTATTTTATAAATGATTCGTTTTTTAATATAGATTATGAAAAATATAATCAATTAAATGAAATAATGAATATATTTGCTGATTTAAAATTAGATACTAATTTAATTGAAGAAAATCGAATAATAAGTAGTTTATCAGGTGGTGAAAAAGTAAAAATGCAGATTGCCAAAATACTTTTTGAAAAACCAGATATAATTCTTCTTGACGAGCCCACAAATGATTTGGATATTGAGACGTTAGAATGGCTTGAAATTTTTATAAAAAAAAGTAAAACACCAATTATTTTTATTTCTCACGATGAAACATTATTAAGTAAAACGGCTAATGTAATTATTCACTTTGAACAAATAAAGAAGAAAAGTGGTTCACGCTATACAATTTATCGAAGTGGTTATGAAGATTATGTTAAACAAAGAGAAAGTTTATTAAACAAGCAGGAAATGGTTGCCTGCAAACAAAGAGAGGATTATAATAAACAAAAAGAAAAATGGATGCAAGTGTACCAAAAAGTTGACTATCAACAAGAAACCATTTCAAGAAAGGATCCTCATGGTGCCAAATTGTTGAAGAAAAAAATGAAAACTTTAAAGGCTCAAGAAAAAAGATTAGAAAAAGAAAAGGAAGATTTTTTAGCAATTCCTGATGTTGAAGAAGCAATTAATTTTTTCTTTTCTAAAAAAATAATACGGAGAAAAAAGATGGTGCTCAATTTTGAATTGGAAAAGTTAAAAATAGACGAAAAATTATTAGCACAAAATATTAAACTATTAGTTAGTGATGGTGAACATGTTGTAATTATTGGTCGAAATGGAATTGGCAAGAGCACATTGTTAAGAAGGATTAAAGAGAATCTAAGTCAAACTGATTTTTCAATTGGCTACATGCCTCAAAACTATGAAGATATAATTGATTTAAAACAAACACCAATAGATTTTTTAGTTGATGGGGTTGAAAAAGAAAGAATAACTCGTGCTCGTAATTTAATGGGATGTATGAAGTTTACTAGTGAAGAAATGGAAACGAAAATTAGGAATTTAAGCGGTGGACAGAGAGCGAAGTTGTTGATTATAAAATTTATTATTGATGAAAATGATTTTTTAATTTTAGATGAGCCAACAAGAAATTTAAGTCCTTTGTCAAATCCAATTATTAGAAAAGTTTTAAGAAGTTTTTCGGGAGCGATTATTAGCGTTTCGCATGATCGAAAGTTTATAAATGAAGTTTGTGACGTATGTTATGAATTAACTAATGAGGGGATTAAAAAAACTGATATATAGAAGTTGATTTTATGGAAAACATTGTTTATTATGATGGTAGCGTAAGCGACTTAAAAGAATATAATTTGATTAAATAGTCTTTAGGAAAATTATTAAAGGAGAAATTTTAATGAAAACAATTAGTTTGCGCGAGCCCTTTGCTAGTTTAGTAAAAGAAGGAATTAAAAAGACTGAAACGAGAAGTTGGCAAACAAAATATCGTGGAGAGTTATATATTCATGCTAGTAAGCGGAAGTTAACTAAAAAAGATGAGGTTGTTTATAAAAAAATATTAGATTTTTTAAATGATCTTGATTTTAAGTATGGATATATTATTGCTAAATGCCAGTTAGTTGATTGTGTGTTAATTGATCAAAAATTTATTAAAAAAATAAATAAAAAAGATTATCTTTGTGGTGATTATCAAGTCGGAAGATATGCTTGGTTTTTAGAAGAAATTGAAGTGTTAGATGTGCCGATTATTGCTAAAGGTCAATTGGGAATTTGGGAGTATAAAAAAAATAGAAATTAATCTATTTTTTTGTTTTACAATGGATATTATTGTTGTTATGAAAGTAATAGTTATTATCAATAACGGTATTAATATCAACCGGAGTTATATGTTTATTTCCTTGATTTATTTTAATAGGAATATATGGGATTTGATAATGTTGTAAAAGTAATAATCTGTTTTTATTGAGTAAATTTGCATAAACTTCTTGACATGCGATTAAAAAAGTTTTTTCGTATTTTTGATTTAATTCAATTCCTAAACTAGTTAAAGTGGTAATAAAAATCGCATGATGATCAAAGTTTAGAAAAGAAATTATTTCGGTTTTTTGATCTTGCGAAAAAAATGGTTTTTTGTCACAAATAATAACTGGTTCTTCATATTTGTGGTAGAAATTTTGAGCAATGTGAAGTGCCGTTTCATTGGCTCCTAATAAAACTAATTTATATTTATTCATCGTTCCTCCTAATAAGCTTGTATTCTATCACATTTTATCAATTTGTCAAGAAGGATTATGTTATAATGCAATTGAGGTGTAATTATGAATAAATATATTGTTACTTATGCACCATGTTTTGAAAAGAACATGCTTTTGGAATTAGAAAAGGGTGTTGGTGAGGTAAGAATTGTTAAAAAATTTGATCATGATTTATTATTAATTGAATGTGATAAAATGGTTGATTCGGATTTAATTTTTGTTAAACATTTAATGCCAGTAATGAAAAGCGGAATTGTTATCGAAAAAGAAATGTTTTTTGAAAATTTATTAGAAGAAGTAATAAAAATTGTTGAATTAAAAAATGAAAAGTTTGCTGTTCAATGTCGGATTAAAAAAGGGGATGGGGCGTTTAGTGCGAAAGATGTTGAGGTATTTTTAGGAACATATTTTGAAAAAAATGGTGCTGTTCCTGCTTTTGTTGAAACTGAGTCAGTGATAAAAATAATTTCCGTTTTTATTTTTGAAAAAGAATATTATATTGGTTTTTCAACTAACGTTGAAAATCTTAATTATCATTGTGATGAATATCGTCTTTTTTCAAAGAATGGTCGTCAAGTTTCAAGAGCTGAAAATAAATTAAAAGAAGCGATTGCTAAATTTAAAATTCCTTTGATAAAAAATGGAATGGCCTTAGATATTGGGGCGGCACCTGGGGGATGGTCGTTAGTTTTAGCAGATTATGGGTATCATGTTTTAGCAGTTGATCCAGGTAATTTAAAGGAATCAGTTTTAAATAATCCTTTGATTAAGCATTTTAAAGGGCGGATTGAGGATTTAAAAATAAATGAGCAGTTTGATATGATTGTTAATGATATGAATGTGGATCCAAAAGAAACGTCTTTGATAATGAATCAAATTGCTTCTTTGTTAAAAAAAGATGGAATCGTGATTTTAACTTTAAAATTACCAATTAAATCAACTAATCTTATTTTTGAAACAATATCAATATTAGAAGAGCAGTATCAGGTGGTGGCGATTAAGAGTTTGTTTCATAATCGTCAAGAAGTGACTTTGGTTTTGAAAAAATAATTTTTTATTTTTGTTTGACAAGAACATATGTTTTGGTGTATATTGGAAGTGGTGATAAAATGTATAGTTATTTAAAAGGTTTAGTGAGTGAAATATTAGCTGATGGAATTACGTTAGAAGTCGGTGATGTTGGCTATTATATTCATTGTGCTAATCCATATCAGTTTAAAAAAAATGATTTGGTTTGTATTTATTTGTATCAATTGGTAAAGGAAGATGAAATAAGTTTGTATGGTTTTTCTAGTCGTGAAGATTTAAGTTTGTTTTTGAAATTAATTAGTGTTAAGGGCCTTGGTTGTAAGATGGCCTTGCCGATGTTTGCGGCTTCGGAAACTAAAAAAATAATTGCTTCGATTGAAAATGAAGATTTAGTTTTTTTGCAAAAATTTCCAAAAATTGGTTTAAAACTTGCTAGTCAAATTATTTTGGATTTAAAAGGAAAATTAGTTAGTAAAAATAAAAGTAGTGATGATTTAATTGAAACTTTAAAGGCTTTGGGGTATAAGAAGAGTAGTATTGATCAAGTTGTTTTAGAAATTGATCATTTGTTACCAATTGAATTACAAATTAAAGAAGCTTTGAAAAAATTATAGGAGGATTTATGGATAATTTTGAAATGACAATTAGACCAAAAACGTTAGATGAATATATTGGTCAAAGTGAAATGAAAAATAATTTAGCAATTTTTATGCAAGCTGCTAAAATGCGAAACCAAGTATTAGATCATGTTTTATTATATGGCCCACCTGGTCTTGGTAAGACAACGATGGCCTATATTATTGCTAATGAAATGGATAGTCAAATTAGAACAATTAGTGGCCCTACAATTGAAAAGATTGGTGATATAGCATCAGTTCTTTCCTCAATTGAAGAAGGTGATATTGTTTTTATTGATGAGATTCATCGAATTCCTAAATTTGTTGAAGAAGTTTTATATTCGGCAATGGAAGATTTTTTTATTGATATTATGATTGGTGGCGAAGGGAATAGTCGCAGTGTCCGAATTGAAATTCCTAATTTCACATTAGTTGGGGCGACGACTCGTTTTGGTGATTTAACCGGGCCTTTGCGTGATCGATTTGGCATTGTTGCGAAATTAGATTATTATAGTGATATAGAGTTAATGCAAATTGTAACAAGAACGAGTAAGGTGTTAGATGTTATGATTACGAAAGAAGCAATTAAAATTTTAGCAAGTCGTAGTCGTGGAACTCCGAGAGTTTCTAATCGGTTATTTAAACGAGTTAGTGATTTTGCTTTGGTGTTAGGAACTGGTTCAATTGAAAAGGATATTTGTAATTTAGCGTTAGAAAAAATGCAAGTTGATCGAATGGGACTTGATAATACCGACTATAATTTGTTAAAATCAATTATAGAGAAGTTTAATGGTGGCCCGGTTGGGATTGAAGCGATAGCTGCTAGTATTGGTGAAGAGGTAACAACGATTGAAGATGTTCACGAGCCCTTTCTTCTCCAACATGGTTTGCTTAAAAGAACCGTTCGTGGTCGTTGTGCAACTAATAAAGCTTATGAACATTTAGGAATTAAGAAGGAGTGATGTATGTGAAAAAAAGAAAGTTAATTTTTATCTTGATTAGTATTGTGGTAATGATTGGAGGGGTGGTTGCTTTTTATCAATTAAATGAAAAAGAAGTTGAAAAAATTGATAAACCGATTAAAAATGAAAAAGAAGTTGAGTTAGATGATGTTGAAGAACAAAAATTTGAAGAAGTTCTTTTGACTGATGATGAAAAGTTAGCATTAGTTATTTTTATGCTTGAACATGAGAGTTTTACACGGGCTATATATGATAGTACGAGTTCAATTGAACTAGATTGGATAGTAACAAATTTGTGTGATGATACTCCTCAAAATTACAAAGTTAGAATGACGAATGAAATGGAAAATGATATCACAAAGTTGAATCTTAATTTTACTGAAGACTATGGTCAACTATCAAAATATTATATTTCACTTTCCTCAGTAACTGAATATTATGAAAAAATGACCGGCAAAACAGCAATTGTGGAGGAAGATTCTTTTGTTGATTATCCTGAATTAGCCGTGAGTTATTTATATGTTTCAAAACATAAAATATTTGTGTGTTACGAAAATTGGTACGAAAATTTTGGATTGCCCGAATATTTAATATATCGGGATTCTTCTAATATAGCAACTATTTCAATTGACCAACTATTAAAAAAAGTGGATGAGGATATATATGTTTTGAAAACTACTGAAAGAAGTTTTACATATAAGTTGGGAAGCGGAGAACAAGCGGAAAAATATGATAAAGAATTATTACAAAAAACTCTAGAAGATATATCATTGAATAAACAAACAGAAATAGATTTGGGAATGTATTATTATCGTAATGATGCTTATGTGATGAAAAAGAAAGATGGAGAGTGGCAATTTGTCTCGGCTAAAAATGAATATTGAAAATTTTTGGATTAACAGTTTTTTGTTTGGCCAGTTGTGCTATATGGATTTTTTACAATAAGTTGGGTTGGCGGTTGATAGTGTAAATTCTATTAGCATCATTAATAAACATGAACATTTAGGAATTAAGAAGGAGTGAAATTATGCATTTGAGTGATTTTGATTATCATTTACCGAAAAGTTTAATTGCGCAAGATCCATTGATGAAAAGAGATAGTTCAAAATTACTAGTGCTTGATAAAGAAACCGGTTTAGTTGAACATAAAGATTTTGTTGATATTGTTTCTTATTTGAAAAAAGATGATGTCTTAGTTTTAAATGATACGAAGGTAATTCCAGCGCGGTTGATTGGGAAGAAGGCAACTGGTGGTGTGATTGAAGTTTTGTTGATTCGTGATTTAGGTGATGATGTTTGGCAGTGTTTGGTTAAACCGTTTAAAAAAATTAAAGTAGATACCGTTTTGTGGTTTGGTTCTTTAAAAGGTGAATGCATTTTTAAGGGTGAGGAAGGAATTGCTCATTTTCGTTTTTTTTATGAAGGTGATTTTATCGAGTTGTTAGATCAGTTAGGTGAAATGCCCCTCCCCCCTTATATTGTTAAAAAGTTAGTTGATAAAAATCGTTATCAAACAGTTTATGCTAAAAATATTGGTAGTGTTGCTGCACCAACAGCTGGACTTCATTTTACGGATCATTTGTTAAAAAAAATTGAAGATATGGGTGTTAAAATTGTTTATATTACGCTTCATGTTGGAATTGGTACGTTTCGTCCGGTAACGGTTTCTAATATCAAAGAACATAAAATGCATGATGAATTTTTCTTTGTTTCAGAAGAAGTTGTTTCTGTTTTGAATAATTGTCAGGGGCGGATTATTGGAGTTGGGACAACGGTTGTGCGGACTTTAGAAAGTATTTATGAAAATAAGTTTGTTTGTAAGAGTGGTTTTACTGATTTGTTTATTTATCCTGGTTATCAATTTAAAGCAATTGATATGATGATTACTAATTTTCATCTTCCGAAATCAACTTTATTGATGATGGTTAGTGCTTTTGCAAAAAGAGAATTTATTTTAGAAGCTTATAAGGAGGCAGTGTCACGAAAGTATCGATTTTTTTCGTTTGGTGATGCGATGTTAATTAAATGAAAGTATTAGTTATTTTAGGACCAACCGGAGTTGGTAAAACAAAGATGAGTATTGAACTTGCAAAAGCGTTAAATGGTGAGATTATTAATGCCGATAGTACCCAAGTTTATAAGGGACTGGCGATTGCAACTGCTAAAGTAAGGGAAGATGAAATGGATGGGGTTTTGCATCATCTTTTTAGTTTTGTTGATTTGGAAAAAGATTATTCGGTGTTTGATTATCAAAGGGATTGTCGTTTGAAAATTGAAGAAATTTTAAAAAGAAAAAAAACGCCCATCCTAGTTGGTGGAACTGGTTTATATATTAAAGCGGCTTTGTATGATTATCAGTTAGGTGATGAAACAAAAGAGCAGTTTGATAGTTATACTAATTTAGAATTGTATAATGAGTTGAAAAAGCATGATCCTGATTGTACAATCCATCTTAATAATCGAAAAAGAATGATTAGAGCTTTAAATTATTGTTTGCAGTATAGTCAACCGTTTTCGAAAAAAGAAAAAAATTCTAAATTATTGTATGATGCTGTTTTTATTGGTTTAACAATTGATCGTGATGTTTTATATCAAAGAATTAATCAAAGAGTTGATTTAATGATTAGGAAAGGTTTGATTGATGAGGCATTTGATTTATATGAAAGAGGAATTAGAACGAAAGCAGTTTTAACTCCAATTGGTTATCGACAATTGTTTTTGTTTTTTGATAAGTTGATTAGTCAAGATGAAGTAATTGCTTTAATTAAAAAAGCAAGTCGTAATTATGCAAAAAGACAGTATACGTGGTTTAATCATCAGTTAGATGTTAAATGGTTTGATGTGAGTGATTTTTTGAAAACAAAAAAAGAGATTGTTGGTTGGATAAAGGGTGAAAATAAATAGGTTAATGTGTTATAATGAAAACAGGTGATATCATGAATGAGCAGTTATTATTGTTATTAAAAAAAATTGAATTGAAAGAGGATTATTATCCTCTTTTCGAAAGTGGTTTGATTACTAAAGTAGAACATTTTAAGAAAAATGATCGTTATCTTTTTCATATTGAAATTGATGATTACCTGCCCACTGAAATATATGATTTAATGTTTTCAAATATTAAATCATGCTTTCCTTCGTCAGATGATGTTGATATCAAATTTGCTGTTCGAAAACATGATTATCAAAAAATGAAATTATATTTTATTTATGTTTTGCAAAAAGTATTGGGAATGACACCGTTAATTGAAATTTATCGTGAATGTGATATGCGAACTGAGGAAAATAAATTATGTTTAGTGGTTGCTAATAAAGCGGAAAAATCAAAAATAACTAATTCTTTAAAAGAGATTGTTGATTTTTTTGAAAAGCTTGGTTTTAAAGATATTAAAATTGAAGTTTTAATTGATTTTGCAAAAGGAGCGGCTATTTTAGTTGATGATGAAAAACCCATTATTATTAAAAAAGAAAAAAAAGAGAAAAAAGCAATTATCGGAAATGAAATAAAAGAAACTTCTCAATTAATTGAAAGTATTACCAAAGAAGTGCCTTTGGTGGTAATTGAAGGAATGTTGTTTGGCGTTGATTTTTTTGAAACAAGAAAAAATAATTTTAAAATTATCACTTTAAAATTAACTGATTTTTCAAATAGTATGTATGCGAAAATATTTGTCAATAAAGATGAATTATATAATGAACTAAAAAAAGACTTAAAAGTTTCTGGTTGGTATAAAATTAAAGGTTCGGTCAAATATGATAATTATGCCAAAGAATTAATTTTAAATGTTCGTGATATTAATATAGTTGAAAAAGAAGAAGAAATTGTTGATTTATCAGCTGAAAAAAGAGTTGAATTACATACGCATTCGTTTATGAGTCAAATGGATGGTTTATCAGCGGTAAAAGACATCATTGCTTTTGCAAAGAAATTAGGCCATAAAGCGGTGGCGATTACTGATCATAATAGTGTGCAATCATTTCCGGAAGCTTATAATGAAATAAGATATGGGAAAGATGATTTCAAAGTTATTTTTGGTTGTGAAATGGTAATGATTGATGACCAAATAAAGATTATTAGTCAAAAAGATGATCGTGCAATAGATGAGGTTACTTTTGTTGTTTTTGATTTTGAAACAACTGGTTTTAATGCGGGTGCTAATGATCAGATTATTGAAATTGGTGCTGTTAAAATAAAAAATGGCGAAATAATTGATCAATTTTCAGAGTTAATTAATCCTGGGAAACCGTTACCGGCAATTATTACTGATATTACTAAAATTACTGATGCGATGTTAGTTGGCATGCCTAGTGAAGAAGAAGTAATTAGAAAGTTTATTGCTTGGTTTGGTGACTGCCCATTAGTTGCTCATAATGCTAAGTTTGATCTTTCTTTTTTGGAAAGGGCTTATAAAGTTTATAATTTAGGGGAGTTTAAAAATACGCTAATTGATACTTTAGAGTTATCAAGAGCATTTGATTCTTCTAATACAAAACATAGTTTATCGGCTTTGGTAAAGAGATATAATATTCCTTTTGCCGAAGATGAACATCATCGTGCTGAGTATGATGCAAAAGCAACGGCTTTGGTATTTGCTGCTATTTTAAAAAAATTAATTAGTCAAAATTATCAAACGATAAGTAGTTTAGATAATTTAGTTTCAGAAGAAGATGTTTATAAGTTTGGTCGTAGTTATCATATTAATATTTTGTGTAAGAATCGTGATGGTCTTAAAAATTTGTTTAAGTTAGTGTCTTACGCTAATACTGATTATTTATATAAAAGTCCGCGAATTCTTCGTAGTAAGGTTGTTGAATTAAGAGAAAATTTATTAATTGGTAGTGGTTGTTATTTGTCAGAGGTGTTTGTTGAAGCAAGAAGTCAAACAACTGAAGATTTGCGTAATATTATTAGTTTTTATGATTTTGTTGAAATCCAGCCGATTGATATGTATGATCATTTGTTACAGATGGGTGAGTTTGCTGATACAAAGGAATTAGTTGATACGGTTAAAAAAATTGTTAATGTTGCTGATGAAGCGGGCGTAATGGTGGTGGCGACTGGTGATGTTCATCATTTAAAAAAAGAGGATCGTTTATACCGGGAAATTGTCGTTAATCAAAAAGTTCCTGGTGGTGGGTTGCATCCTTTAGCGAGAAGTAATATTAAAAAAATTCCTTCAGCATATTTTAGGACTACTGAAGAAATGTTAAATGCTTTTTCTTTTTTAGGGGAGGACAAAGCGTATCAGATTGTTGTTGAAAATACTAATTTAATTACTGATCAAATTGAAAAAATAAAAGTGATTTTGGATACTGATGGAATTCCATTTACGCCAACGATTGAAAATTCTGATCAACAAGTTCGGGATATTGTTTATCGTGAGGCGTATAAGATTTATGGTGATCCGTTACCAGAGATTGTTTTAAAACGAATTGAAGATGAGTTAAAAGGAATTATTGGTGGCAAGTTTGATGTTATTTATTTGATTTGTCACAAGTTGGTTACGAAATCAAATGAGGATGGTTATTTGGTTGGTAGTCGTGGTTCAGTTGGTTCATCATTGGTGGCAACGTTAATGGGATTGACTGAAGTAAATCCGTTAGAACCGCATTATTTGTGTCCAAAGTGTCATAAGACAATTTTTGTTGATGGATATGATAGTGGTTATGATTTACCATTGAAAAAATGTGAGAAGTGCCAAGTTGAAATGTTGCGCGAGGGGCAGAATATGCCGTTTGCTACTTTTTTAGGGTTTAATGCTGATAAGGTACCTGATATTGATTTGAATTTTTCGGGTGAATATCAAGCAAGAGCACATGAGTATACAAGAACTTTGTTCGGGCCTGATAATGTTTTTCGGGCGGGAACAATTGGAACGGTTGCTGATAAAACGGCTTATGGTTTTGTGCGGGGATTTTTGGAGGACAAGAACTTAACGATGCGAAGTGCGGAAATCGAGCGACTGGCAATTGGTTGTACCGGCGTAAAAAGAACAACTGGTCAACATCCGGGGGGAATTATTGTTATTCCGCATGATAAGGAAATTTTTGATTTTACGCCGTATCAATTTCCAGCTGATGATGTTAAAGCTAGTTGGCGAACAACGCATTTTGATTATCATGCAATTGATGAGAGTTTAGTTAAATTAGATATTTTGGGTCATGATGATCCAACGATGTTAAAGATGTTGGGTGATTTGTCAAAGTTGGATGTGACAAAGTTAAATATTACTGATGATAAGATTATGAAAATGTTTTCTTCACCAAAGGTGTTGGGTGTGACTAGTGATGATATTTTTTGTGAAACGGGAACATTAGGTGTCCCTGAGTTTGGTACTAAATTTGTCATTGCTATGTTGATGGATACGAAACCAAAAACATTTGGTGAACTAGTTAAAATATCAGGTCTTTCACACGGAACTGATGTTTGGCTTGGGAATGCGCAAGAATTAATTAAAAATAATGTCTGCCCGTTTAAGGATGTAATTGGTTGTCGTGATGATATTATGGTTTATTTAATTGATAATGATCTTGATGCGAAAGATGCTTTTCAGATTATGGAGTTTGTTCGTAAAGGAAAACCGAGTAAGGAACTTGATAAGTGGCGTGTCTTTGAGAAAAAAATGGAAGAAAAGAAAATTCCAAGATGGTACATTGATTCTTGTTATAAAATTAAATATATGTTTCCAAAAGCCCATGCGGTTGCTTATGTAATTAGTGCTTTGCGAATTGCTTGGTTTAAGGTTCATAAACCGATTTATTATTATGCGGCTTATTTTTCAGTTCGTTGTCATGATTTTGATGTTGATGCTTTGTTAAATGGATATAAGCATACCAGGAATTTGGTTAATGATTTGTTTAATCGGGGCAGTGATTTGACAAATAAAGAAGTGGCTACTTTAGAGGTAATGCATGTTGCATTAGAAGCAATGGCTCGTGGAATTAAGTTTGCACCAATTGATGTGGAAAAAAGTGACGCAATGAATTTTATTGTTTTGGATGACAATACATTACTTCCGCCGTTTCGAATTTTAGATGGGCTTGGTGAACAGGTTGCTAATAAAATCGTTAGCGAACGAATCAAGAAACCTTTTTTAAGTATTGAGGATTTGCAAAAAAGAGGAAAAGTCAATGCAACGACAATCGAAAAAATGCGTTTTATGGGGATGCTTGATCATTTAGATGAGTCAAGTCAGATGACACTATTTTGACAACTAGTGTTTATCTTCATGTTCCTTTTTGTAAATCAATCTGCCCATATTGTGATTTTTGTAAAATAGTTTACAATAAAAAATTGGTAAAAGAGTATTTTGTTTATTTAAGGAAAGAAGTTTCAACTTTTTATAAGGGGGAACGGTTAAAAACGATTTATATTGGTGGTGGAACACCAAGTGCTTTATCGTTAAGTGAATTAAAGGAATTGTTTTTGATTATTGATTTGTTTAAAAAAGAAAAAAATTGTGAAGTTACGATTGAAGTAAATCCAGATACGATTAGTTTACAAAAGTTGCAGTTTTTACGAGATAAAGTTAATCGAATTAGCGTTGGTGTTCAAACTTTTAATGATCAGCATTTGTTTTTTTTAAATAGAAATTATAATAAAAAGGTAATTTTATCTAAAATTAAGTTAATGAAAGAGATTGGTTTTAAAAATATTAGTATTGATTTAATTTATGGTTTTAAAAATCAGACGTTAGATGATTTGAAAAAAGATTTATTAATGGTGAAAAAATTAGATGTGTCGCATCTTTCAATTTATAATTTAATTGTTAAGGAGAATACTGTTTTTTCTGATTATGAGGGTGATCCGGATTTGGATTATCAAATGTATTGTCTATTGGAAAAAGAGTTAACTGATTTTATTCATTATGAAATAAGTAGTTTTGGGGAAAAAGGATTTTTTAGTAGACATAATTTGGTTTATTGGCATAATCAACCTTATTATGGATTTGGTTTGGGTGCGAGTGGTTTTGTTGATTTGATTAGGTATCAAAATAGTGATAATTTTAATTTGTATAAAAAAGGAGTTAGGGTTTTAGAAAAGGTGTCTTTTTCGGATATGATTGTTAATCAATTTATTATGAATTTACGCTTGTTAAAGGGAATTAGTGAAAAAGCGTTTATTAATAGATATGGGATTAGTTTTTTAAGTTTTAAAAATGTTGAGCGTTTAATTATGGAAAAAAAGTTAATCTTTAAGAATGGTTATTTGCGGATTTCGAAAAAAAAGATGTTTGTTAGTAATGAGGTTTTGTTAAGATTAGTGGAAGATTATGAGGTGGGAAATGGAAAAGATTAGTGTGTTTGAAGAAGAATTAAATTATATTAGTGATTTAAGGATAAAGAATAGCTTGATTAATTATATTGAAACATTACCTGATTATTTCTTTTTAATTGCTGCTAGTTCTAGTGGTAAGTATCATCCTAGTTATGCTTTGGGCGAGGGTGGTTTAGTAAGGCACACGAAAGTGGCTTTGAAAATTGCTAATGCTTTATTTAGAAATGATTCTATTCAGTCATTTAGCAGTTTGGAAAAGGATTTGATTTTTTATGCATTATTAATTCATGATAGTTATAAGTTGGGTTTAAATCAGGTTGAGCATACAAGATTTGATCATCCGTTAGTGGCGGCTGATCAGTTTGTTGTAAATAGTGTTGGTTTGATGGAGAATGAAAAGAAATTAATTAAAGGGATGGTTGAAAGTCATATGGGACAGTGGAATGAAAATGTGTATGAGAAAATTCAATTGCCAAAGCCTGCTAATGAATTGGAACGGTTTGTGCATTTGTGTGATTATTTGGCTAGTCAAAAGTTTTTGGAAATAAAGTTTTAACTTTATTTTTTTTATATTTTATTGTATACTTATTATAGGAGTGGTAAGATGATTTTTCGTAAACCATATGCAATCTTTATTAAATATTTTAAATTAATCCATTTGGCCTTAGCAACGGCAACGATTTATTTAATTTATCGAATGGTTTTAATTTTGAATTTTTTAAATGAATCAATTACAACTCCGCGATTTAATTTAAGTGGATCAGTTAATATTGATCTTTTTGATTTTTGGATTTATTTAACGCCCGTTTTGATAATTTTAGTTTCGATTATGGTTTTAAGTGTTTTGGTTTATAAACAAAAACCCTATCGTTTTTATGCGATTGCTTTAATTGCATTTATTGTTATTTTTTTGTTTGGTTTTTATTTAGCTGATTATTTACAAGTGATGGAAGTTCGAATTATGCCGGGCCAGAGTTTGAGTTTAGTCCGTGATTTGGTTTTGTTATGTATTGTTATTGAAGCTATTGCGGCGATTAAGTTTTTAATAACGGGAATTGGTTTTGATATTAGAAGTTTTGATTTTGGAAAAGATTTAGCGGAACTTGAAATTGATGATATTGATCGTGAAGAATTTGAAGTTGAGGTTAAGGTTGATATTAATAAAGCAAAACGAGATGTTTTTCGTAATGTTCGTAGTTTTAAATATGCTTATTATGAAAACAAATTTCGTTATAATGTTGCTATTTTTATGGCTATTGTAATGCTTTCGTTTGTTCTTTTTAATACTTATCGTAATCGAGTGATTGCTTTAAGCGAGGGCGATTGGTTTGTTGGTCGACAATTAGAGCTAACTGTTAGGGAAAGTTATTTGACAACAAAAAATTATGCTAATGTTAAAATGATTGACGATACGGTATTGTTAATTTTAAAAATGGATCTTGTTTCAAAAAGTAATCTCCCTAAACCTTTGGAAAATGCTTATTTTAGAATTGAAGTGGGAAATTATTCGTTTTATCATTCTAAAAAATATCGCGACAGTTTGTTTGATTTAGGAATTGTTTATGATGATCAAAAAATTGGTAATGAGAGTCAGTCTTATTTGTTTGTGTTTGAAATTCCAGAGGCTTTTGTTGATCGGTTATTAGTTTTTAAGTATGTTGATGATTTTCGTTTTGTTAGTAAAAAAAGAGGCCCAGGTATTCAAAATTTTTTCATAGATCCGGTTAGTTTAGATAATAATGATGATATTTATGTAACAAAACTTGGTGATAACGTTTATTTTCGCGAACCGATTCTGGTTAGTTCCTTAAGTGTTGAAGAATATGAGTTAAAAGAAGAAATAAAATTAGATTATCGTTTCTGTATTAGTAGTAATAATTGTTTTATTTCTCATGAATATTTAAGACCGGGTTATTATGGAAATGAGGAAATGGCTATTTTAAGATTAAAGGGTGATTTTAATTTAGATGAACGAGTTAAGCATCTTAATCTTTCTTATGTTGAATTTCTTCGTTCTTTTGGTAAGTTAGAATATGTTGTAAATGGTCAGAAAAAGTGGGTTGGGTTTAGTCAAGAAGCAAAGGCGGTTCGTGTTAATACTGGAAAAAATGTTTATTTGGAAGTGCCGAAAGATTTGTTAAAAGCCGAAAAAATTGAGTTAGTAGTTAATCTTCGCAATTATACTTATAAACATCTTTTAAAATATTAGTAAATAAGGTATAATGAAAAGAGTAGGCAAGGGTGCAGGTGGGTGAGCATGAAAAAGATTGATGGGTTATTACTGATAATTGCTTTTTTAGTGTTAATGCCGATGCAAATTAATGCTTTTTGTGATACAATGATTGTGAATAGTGAAAAGGCTACTTTGAAAAAGATTGCTTCAAATGTTACTTTTAGTACTTTTTATGAAGAAACTGATGATCAACTGGTGTTTAGTATTAGAATAAATAATCTCGATAAAAGTTTAAAAGTAGTTGATAATAAAACAAAAGAAGAAATTTTTTATGGACTTAATACTAAAGATATGCGTGAGTATATCGTTGGCAATTATCAGCCCGGTCAATCAGTTCAATTTAATTTTTTTGTACTAGGTAGTGATTGTATTAGTGAAGAAGAAATTTTAATGGTTAGGTATGTTAATCTACCTTATTACAACAAATACTATAAAGATCCGCTGTGTGTTGGTTTAAGTAATAATTTAATTTGTCGTAAATGGGCGAATGTTAAATTAGATTATGATGATTTTAAAAATGAGATTGTGAAACTAAAAGAAGAGGTTAATGAAGAGAATGATAAAGAAGAAGATGATGAAATAGGGTTTATTTCGTTGTTTGAATTAATTAAGGAATATTATATATATTTACTTGGTTTAGGGATATTAGTTGTCGGATATCGAATGTATATGCGAAGAAAAGATGATTTTAAATTATAGGAGGTTTTGATGAAAATAAATAAAAAATATTTAGTAATTATTAGTATATTTTTAATTATGATTTTTCTTAGCCCCATAATTGGTTTTAGTTGGACGGGTCCAATTGATGATTGGATTAGACCTCCTGGTGATAAAAGATTAACTGGAACAAAGTATGGTCTTAATGATAAATCAAACGCAATTCGAATTTATGTTGTTAAACAAACGGGAAACAATGTAAAAGTGGTTTCAGCGGTTAAAGATTTTCGTTCGTCAGTTGTTTCTAAGGAAGGACATATTACCCATTATTCGGTTTCTGCTAATGGTTTGGGGACGAGAATTAATGGTGATAGTCGGTTGGTGAGCGATGGTAATTACAAGAAATATGTTGAAACAAAGTCATCATATTTTGACAAGGCGCTACCAAAAGTTTTTGTTGATGGTGGAACACAGGATGTGAAAAAGTTTATTATCGATTTATATGCTGATGAGGGAAATTGTAAACCAAATTGTTTGTCTGAATTTTTAATTAATGTGTTAGGTGGAATGGATGCTACAACCAAAAGTGATTTTCGTAATTTGAATAATTTTAGTAGTTATTTTATTATCGTCGAACCAGTGCATTATTATTGGCGGATAAGTGGTGCTCCTGATGCAATTGCTTTTTCTTCAACTGATGGAGCTTTGTATTATAATAATTTTGGAACGGCTTTGTCAGATGTTCGAACAAGAATTTATAATATGGCGCCGTTGGCAATTATGAATGTTGATATTCATCAACAATTAAGTGTATTAGATCGAGTGACAATGCCACCATTAAAGCCAGCAATTTATGATCCAGATGTTTGTTATTCAGCTTGCTTTTATACAAAAGATGAAATGATTGGTCGTTCTGGATATGGAATTGGATATTTTTATATGAATGACTTTGTTGAAAAAATTCCACCAGATGACACACCAAAAACTTGTCAAACAATGATTAACCAGTTTCCAAATGCAACTGAATATTGGAAATTTGTTGAAGAATATTTAAATAAAACAAGTGAACGTTATCAAGGAGATAAATTTAATTGTTGTACTGATTTTGATAATTATATTAAGTCAATTGAAAAAACGAAACCAGAGTCGAAAATTATTATTTCCTATAAAACAGACTATGAGTTGTATTGCAAATCAAATGTGACACCACCAACGCCAATCCCAGAAGATCCAGATGGAAAAGAATGTCGTTATTCGGTAGCGGTTTCTTGTCCAGATTGTACCGAAAATCAATCGGGTATAATTAAGGATATTGATGATTGGGATTGTATTTTTGCTAGTGATAAGGTGGCATCGGTTCCGTTTAAAAATCATTATAATTCAAACCTCAATAATCGTTATTGTAAGGTTTATTGTCGTGAAGAAATGGGCTATGTGTATCCGAAAGAAACATTTACGGTTTATGCTGGGTCGCATTTTACCATGGGAGATTTTCCGAGTGATTCATCAACGCTAGTACCAAATTGGGGAAGTGTTGCTTTTCAGGGAACAGCCAATTGTCGTCCTTCGACTGATCGGGATTTGAAAACTGATAAATTAGCGGGTGATCATGATTACTTAAATATTGATCATGTTCTATTTGCAAAAGATTGGAAAGAATTAAATCAAAAATTAGGTGATGCTTGGGATAAGTATCAAGTTGCTGTTTTACAAGATTGGGCAAAAAGTAATGCAAAATTTGATGGGAAAACGTGTGGTTTAGTTTTTGATGATAGTTATTCAAATAAAGATGGCTGTGTTAACGAGGAAAAAATGTACAAGTGTCCACAAGGGGTACCGGTTGATCGAGGAACTGATCCAAGAAATACGGAGTTTAAATGTACCTATACAACCGATGCTAAAGAGGTGTCTGGCCGATATGAATGTTTAAGTGGCGTTTTGGAAGGTTCTTTGTGTCGCCATCAAGTTGATGCAATATATTCGCATTATCGTTGTTTGGGGACTAGTAATGCTAAGTATGAAAAAGTTAAAACACCAAAGTATGAATATGCGAAAGCAAATATTAGAGGAAATGAAAGTAGTGGTTCATTTAGTTGGTGTACTGGGCGAAATGATGTAACTTATAGTTGGGAAGATGATTACGGTTCTGCTGGTTATCATCGGCGGTATGTTATTGATAGTCAGGTAACTAGTTTACGAACTTCAACTGAGTTATATCGTAATGCGGCAAGCACTTTACCTAGTAATTTAATTACTTCACCAACGGTTGAAGATAGTAAAAAATTATATGATGATTATTATAATCAGTTGGAAAATCGCTTGCTTCAAATAAGAGCTTGCCAAAGTTTTGAATATAGTTATGATCATCTTAGTCCAAAGATGCTAGTTGGATATAAAGATTATAAATATCCAGAACCAAAGGAATTTGAATTAGATTTGGTTGTTACTGAACAAAAAGACACAGATTACTTGTTAAAAGGAAAAAAGGTTGATTATTCGACTGCAGATATTGATCGATTTGTTTGTGCTACACCAATTAGTCCAGGGCGGACGGAAAGTTTATTGATGGTTGGAAGGGCTTTTAATTGTCCGGTTGAAAAGCAAGAGTATCCTAATAATGATTCCTTTTATCATACAAAAGACCGAGTGATTAATTATGAGTTAAATAAAGATGTTTATCGATATGTTGTAAAACATAGCGAAAAGGGGAAGTTCACGTTTGACTCGGTTTCTTATCATCAAAAACCAAGTAGTGGTAATTTTATTGATATTGGTTATGGTAATTTTCCAATTCATTATTATCAAGGGGAAAATTATCCAAGTACAAGTACGGTTTGGTTGCGGCTAGCAAATAGTCCTAGTGAAAGTTTTGGGTTCAATAATCGGTTTGATAAATTTGTTTTCGGAATGTACAAACCAGCGTTTGTTGATTCTGAATGCATGCGTTATGAGTGTGATTATAATATTAAATATCGAATTATTCCCCCTGATGATGGTGGACCTACTGAAACAATCGATATTTTGGTTAAATTTAGACCAATTGATCTTGTTGAACCATTCCCTGGGAATGATGGTTTGGGTAGGATGCCAGGGTGGAATTGGCAAGGTGACCATGTAATTGAGAGTGTGATTGTTAATAATCGTGGTGTTAGTGGAAGTCGGGTCTATTTTGATGTCGACCCAATGTATACAATTAATTTAAATTTTAGTAATATTTTTGAGATTAGGGGTTATAATAGAGGTAGAGACTATTTTGATTTTAATTTAAATTGTCGAACGGGGCTCACTAGCGAAGGAAGACATCGCGAGTGTCAAAGTAGTTTTGTCGATCAATTTGTAACAAGAAATAGTTGTTTGCTTAATTCATGGGATGGTTGTCATAATTTATAAAGGAGGCTTTTATGAAAAAATTTAGCAGAATTATATTAGGAGTTTTTGTTTTAACAATTGGGATATTGTTGTTTCAAGAAACAATTTTTGCTGGATGGCAGGGCTCAATTGGTGGTACAGGTGGAAATCAAGGAGGAAGTGGGACAACCGCTAATGTTTATATTACAAATAGTGGTGCACATGCAATGAGAGTGTATATGGTTAAACAAGTCGGCGGCAGTGTAACAGTTGTTTCTAATGTAAAAGATTTTCGAAAACAAGATGGGTGGCAGTATAAGACGGTTTTAAATTATTCTACTTCAGGTAACGGCCTTGGGACGAGATTTGGCAGTAATTTGGTAAAAAACAATTCGGGATATAATGCCCACGTTGTTACAAAATCTTCTCAGGAGGGAGTTCCGCTTCCCACCTTATATGTAGAGGGGGCAGGACAGGCAGTTCGTAATTTTTTCTTGGCGTTGAATCGTAATCAAACTAATTGTAGTCCAAATTGCTTACATAAATTTTTAGTTGAAACACTGGGTGTTAATAGTGAATTGAAAGGTATTTTGGAAAAACAAGGAGATGTTAGTAATTATTTTATTGTGGTTGAACCAGTTCATTATTTTTGGAAAAATCCAAGTGGTAATGCAATTGCCTTTTCTTCAACTGATGGTGCTAAATTTTATAAAGATTTTGTAAGTGGCGGAATACATAATGTGCAATCGCGAATTTTTAATCATTCCCCGTTGACACTTGTCAATTTAAATTCGAAGCCTTTAAATGCATTATCGGCAGCTGGGACACCATTAAAACCATGGTGTAGCAATGCAGCTGTTTGTTATAGTAATCGAAGTCAGTATTTTTATACCTCGGCTCAAATGATGGGTAGTTCTGGATTGGGAATTGGTTATTTATGGGCGAAGGAAACTGATTTGGGTAAGGAATGCGATCCTAAGGATCCAAAAAATCCGTGTGAGGATGATGACGAAGATATTCCTAAAACTTGTGCTTCAATGATGTCAAACATTTCTGATTATAAAGCATATTGGGATTTTGTTAGATGGGGTTTGAATAAAACGGATAAGGATTATAAGATGAATTGTTGTAGTGATTTTAAAAATTATATTGAAAGGCAAAAAGCAACTAATCCTACTTCTCTAATTTTATCAGCACATCAAGTTGATTATGAGTTGTATTGTGAAAGTCCGACAACAACAGTCCCGCCACCAACACCAAAAGATCCGCAATGTGCGTATTCGGTTCTGGTTTCATGTCCAGAATGTACTGAGATTCAATCTGGTGCGATTAAGGATATTGATAATTGGGATTGTATTTTTTTAAGTGATCGTTCGCCAAATGTGCCTGTTCAATTTAGAAATCATTATATTCAAGCATCGATTGGTGATAATCGTTATTGTAAGGTATATTGTCGTGAAGAAATGGGCTATGTTTTTCCAGAGGAAACATTTACGGTTAAGGCAGGACTTCATTTTACAATGGGAAGTACTTCTGTTGATACACCATTTGGAATTCCAAACTGGGGGAATGCTGCTTTTCAAGGAACCGCAAATTGTATGCCAGATATAAAGAGAGATAAGAAAATAGAGCCTTTAGCTGGAATTGATCGAACTAAGACAGGTGATCATGATGATTTACATATTGACCACGTGAAATTTACACATGATTGGAAGGATGTTAATATTCGTTTGGGGACGGCTTGGGATAAATGGCAAGTTGGTGTTTTACAAGATTGGACTAAGAATAATGCCCAATATGCCGGACGGGATTCATCATGTGGATTGGTTTTTAATGATAGTGAGTCAAGAGCAGCAGGCTGTGTTGATGAAAATAAAATATATTCATGTAGTTATGGGAAACCGAAAGATGGCTCATCCAATAATAGTCGAAAAACTATATTTGAATGTCGCCATGTAGTACCCGCTACCGCGCATTATACGTGTTCTTCAGGAACTTTCAATGGGGTCGATTGTGATACACAATGCACAAGAATGATTGATTGTTATAATTCTGTCACTAAAAAATGGGAGAAGTGTCCTCAAAATTATAGTTGTTCTGTTGCGGCAACATTTTCTCATTACACTTGTGATGAACCACAATATGATAAACCATTACCAGGGGATTCTTCTCAATGTTATTATGATTTTACCTCAGATTCAACTAGATGGCAGTGTAACAGTACAAGCGGTGCATATTATCAAAGAGTGAGAACTCCTTCATATAATTATAATAATCCAAATATACGAGGAAATGAAAGTAGTGGGTCGTATAATTGGTGTACAATAAGGAGCGATGTTAATTATGATTGGACTAACGATCCGAATACAGCAAGTGGATTTACTCGTCGCTTTGTTTCAAATACTCAGGTGAGTAGTTTATCGTCTAATACAAATTTATATGATCCCGCTCCAAATACAGCAAGAAGACCGGCAACGAGACCATCTGTTAATTCGTTGCGAAATGCCTATGATGTAATTTATCGTGAACGGGAAGGTTATTTGCAACAAATAAGAGCTTGTCAAAATTATGATTATAACTATAATCATTTAAATCCGCAAATGCGAATGGGGTATAATGATTTTAAATATCCGTTACCGCCTGATGTTGATTATGCATTAGAATCAAAAATAACCGAAACTTCAGAAATTGATTATCTGGTAAAAGGACAATATGTCAGTAGTTCATCAGATGTGATTGATCGATTTTCGTGTAATCCACCAACTACACCAGCGACTACTACTAGTTGGCAAACTGTTGGGACGGCTGTTAAATGTCCAATTACAAAACAAGATTATCCAGATAATGATGCTTTCTTCTATACTAAAGATCGAGTTATTAATTATGAGTTAAATCAAAATATTCATCGTTTTGTTATTAAACATAGTGAAAAAGGAAATTTTACTGATGATTCGGTTTCGGTTCACAGAAGACCTGCAACCGGAAATTATATTGACATTGGATATCCAAATTTACCGGTTCATTATTTTCAGGGAGACCATTATCCTGATACTAGTCAAGTATGGATTAGATTAGTCGATGTACCAAGCCCTAGTTTAGGTTCAAATAATAGATTTGACAAGTTTATTTTTGGGCAATATAAACCAGCAACCATTAATGCAAGAGAATGTATGCGTTATGAATGTGACTATAATATTACCTATCGGTTTATTCCGCCTGATGATGGTAATCCTAATCCGGGAGGTCCTAATCCAGGAGACCCAACAGGGGTTATTGATATATTAGTTAAATTTCGACCAATCGATTTAGGAGATCCTTTTCCAGGTCATTCAGGGACAGGGCGAACGCCAGGATGGAATTGGAATTCAGACAATGTTATTACGCAAGTTATTAGTAATAATCGAGGGGTAACGGAAGATAGACTTTATCGCGACCGAAATCCGATGTATACGATTGATTTAAGATTTAATGCAATTTCAGCAATTCGTTCATATAATAGGAATCGTGATTATAATGATTTTACGCTTACTTGCCGAACCGGATTAACTGGTAATAGTCGGCATCGTGAATGTCGAAGTACATTTGTAAATCAGTTTGTAAAAAGAGATTCATGTTTAAGCACTTGGAACGGTTGTCATTGAGAAAAAGGAGGGAATAGATTATGAAAGAGTCGTTATGGGGGACATTTGTAATTATGTTTGGAATTACTGCTGTGTTTTTTGTCTTATTGTTTCAAAGAATTGTTACAACGAGTGAACATAATTATCATATATTGAAGGAGGCTACTGAGGGTGCGATGTACGATGCACTTGATTATGCTGAATATCGTGCTTATGGAACAGTCCGAATCGATCGTGAAAAATTTGTTGAAAATTTTGTTCGCCGATTTGCTGAGAGCGCGTCATTAACTGATCGATATTTTATTGAAATATATGATGTGTTCGAGGAACCACCAAAAGTAAGCATTCAAGTTTCCAGTGTTGAATCCGGAAACCCTGGAACGAATGAACGCTTTGAATTTAATATTGTGAATCGAATTGATGCAATATTAGAAACGATGTATGTTAATCCATAGTAAGAAAGGAATGAGAAAATGAATGGTATAGTAAATGGTTTACAAGGTTTTTTAAAAAACAAGAATATTGTTACAATTTTGGGCGTAATTGCAATTTTGGGTATTTTGTATTTTACTTATAATAATCAAATTGAGAAGCAGGTTCGTCCATATCGTAATATTCCGGTTGCAAGAGAGGCAATCCAGCCCGGGACAATGATCACTGATGAAATGATTGATTATGTTGATATATCACCAATTGTCTTTAATCATGGCCGTGTTGCTCGATTTTCAAACGAAGTTGTTGGGAAATATGCTGATTATAATACGGTAATTCCAGCAGGAAGCTTGTTTTATCTAGATGTTTTAATTAGTGAAGAACAATTGCCTGATTCGGTATTTACCAAAGTTAAGGATGGCGATGTTGTAACAAGATTTGCGGTTACAACGGAAACAACATATGGAAATTCAATTTTTCCGGGAAATAGAATTGATATTTATATGAAAGTAATTGTGCCTAGTACAAGAACAATAATGGTTGGAAAATTATTAGAAAATATTACAATTATTGCCGTAAAAGATAATAGCGGTAAAGATGTATTTGTTAGTAGAGAAGATGAGTCACAATCAGCAATGTTAATTTTTGGATTAGACCCAATTTTACATAATCTTTTGTTGAAGGCGAGTTATATGCGAGATTTCGAAGTGGAATTAATTCCGGTACCACATGGTGGAACAGTTGAGAATACTGGTGGAACGCAAATAAAATCAGAAGCATTGAAATTGTTGATTGAAGCAAACTCTGAACCAAATGAAGAGTTATTTAGTGATCAAGATATTGTGGTTGACGATTTAATAATTGAAGATGAAAATATTGATTTAGAGGATTTAATAGACGGAGTTGAGTAAAAATGAATGACAACATGTTTGCCCAAATTGATTTTGGCGCGTTAAAACCTTATTTGGAAAGCGATGACATAACGGATATATCATATAGTAATGGTGGTCAGATATGGCTTAAAACACTTTCTAAAGGGATTTTTCGAGTTGAAAATCCAAGTATTGATGATACTTTTATTGAAAAAGTCGCTTTCCAGTGTTCAAACGTGATGGGAAAGACCTTCAATATGGCTCATCCTTTTCTTGATGCAGAAGGAGCAGAGTTACGTTTAAACTTTGTTCATCGCTCAATTGCAACAAATGGTGTAGCGGTTGTTTTTAGAAAGACACCAGCTAAAATTAGATTGCAAAAAGATAAAATATTAGAAGAACAATATATTACAATTGACATTCTTGATTTTTTAATAAAGTGTGTTGAAGGACATTGTAATATTATTGTTTGTGGTGAAACTGGTTCTGGTAAAACCGAACTTGTCAAGTATTTAGCGTCGCATACAAAAGAAAACGAAAAGATAATTACGATTGAGGATACTTTAGAATTACATTTAGATCGAATTTTTCCAATGCGCGATATTGTCGCAATGAAAACAAATAATATTGCTTCGTATACTGATGTGTTGGTTACTTGTATGCGCCAAAATCCAAGATGGATTTTATTATCAGAGGTTCGTAGTGCGGAAGCGGTAATGGCGGTTCGAAATTCAATTTCATCGGGTCATTATATTTTATCAACAATTCATGCCGAAAAAGCAGCTTCTATTCCAAACCGAATGTATAGTTTGCTTGAATCTAATCAAGATATTGAACAATTTTTAAAATCAATATATCGTTATATTCAATTAGGGGTTTATGTTCGTGGTTTTCAAGACAAAGAAACCAAAAAGTTTAGACGTGAGGTTGCTGAAGTAACCGAGTTTTATGTTACTGATGATAATGAAGCTAAATATAATATAATTTATAAAAAAATGGCAACCGGTAATGTTGTGCGAAGAAAACCAAGTAAGTATTTATTTGAATATCTTGAAATACAAGGTGTTAGTTTGGAAGAAGATGCGATTAAACCATCGGGTGAAACCGAAAAAGAGGAAAAAGTTGAAGTTTTAATATAAAGGAGGCGAAATATGGGAACATTAGCAGCATTTTTATTGATTAGTGTTTTATTTGTTTTTTTGGTAGCCTATCGAAAAAACACTGGCGATAGTGTTTACAAATATATTTCAGGACAGGTTGTTGGTGTGTATGAAAAATATGCCCCCTATTCTTTTCAATCAGTTAGAGAAAAAGTAAAAGGATTGGGTCAGGAATATTCATCAAGGCAGTATGCAATGCAGTTTTCTATTTTTGCAATTGCCGCGTTTGCAATATCATATTTATATTTTTACAGCGTAATTACATCTTTAATTTATGCGTTGTTAGCAATTATGGTAATACCATATTTAACTTATTTAAGATGTAAGCGTATTTATAGTGAGTTTTTGTTTGAACAAATTCAAGTATATACGACTAACGTTATTATGGAATTTGCCACAACTCAAGCGTTTGTTAAAGCACTAGAAGGGGTCTATGAATCAGGTGTTTTAGAAGACCCAGTTAAAGGTGATGTAAAGATAATGATTGACATGGCCTATGAAAGCGGAACGATTGAGGGAGCGCTTGATTATATGAATAGTAGATATGATTATTTTGTTGTAAAAAATATGCATCAATTATTTTTACAAATTACAAATGAAGGTTCGAAAGATTCTGGGGATGCTTTAGAAAATATGTCGTTAGATATTGATATGTTAGTCGAGAATGTTTATCGTGACCGAATGGATCGTTCGAGTTTTCACAAAAAGTTTTTACAATTTGGAATTATTTTATATTTAATGGTAATGATGGTTCAATTTTTGTTAGGAATTGAGTCATACATTAAATTGTTAAATAGTGGCTGGGTGCAGCTGTTGATTCATGGTGTGGTAGCCATTAATACTTATTTTTTGTTGAATGGTGAAAAATATTATAATGAGAATGTAGGTGCAGAATAATGGAATTTGTTATTATAGCAATAATTTTTGTTTATATTTTAGAAGTAAATAATCGTGTTAGTACAAGGAAATTTGTTAAAGAGGCAGAACCATATTTCCGGTTTATGATGGAAGATGATTATAAATTTTTACTGACGGTTCGTTATGGGAATGATGTTATTGTTGATGACTTGTACGGAACAAGAGTTCGTAATGGGATAATAACAACCATTGCGCTGGCTTTTATTTTTGTATCGAGATTAGATTTATTGTATATTGCAATTTGTTTAGTTGCAGGATTCGTGATATTTAAACAACCTTATATGAAATTACAAAAATACTATCAAAAAAATCTTCATTCTATCAATTTAATGCTTCCTTATTATTTAAAAAGTTTAGAAATATTGATCCAGCATTATACGGTTCCAGTGGCATTATCAAAATCAATTTTAACAGCACCTGATATTTTTAAATCTGGTTTAGAGAAATTGGTTCATAAAATTGAAGCTGGTGATTCAACGGTTGACCCATATATGGATTTTGCTAAAGAATATCCTGTTCGTGATTCAATGCGAATGATGCGACTTTTATATCGTTTGGGGCTTGGTTCTCAAGAGAATAAGCATCAACAATTAATGATGTTTTCGCGAACTGTTTCGACATTACAAAATAAATCACGAGAGACTAAGTATAAAGATCGTTTGGAAATGATGGAAAAGAAAACAATGTTGATGTTGGGGTGTACCGGTGGTGGCATTATGATGATAATGTTAATGGCAATTATGATGATGATGGAGTTATAGATTGAATTTTAAATTTGCCTATGTTATAATTCTATAGAAAGGTGGTGAGATAGTGAAAGAAGCAGCAGGAGAAGCGAACTTAACAGTTGTAGCTATTATTTTAATTGGGGTGATTGCAGCAGTTGTTACACCGCTAATTACAAGAATGATGAATACAACGAGAGAAAGAGGCGAATGCATGGATACTGGTGGTGTCTGGGTAAATGGCCGATGTCAGCGATAAGATAACAATTAAAGAATAAATAGGAGGTGTTTGATGCGCGAAGGTATTGGTAGTATTCAAATGTACAATATCATTATCTTGTTTTTCTTGATCGTGGTAGCATTTTTATTTGCAACAATTAGCTATCAACGAGCGTTTAAAGTAAACACTTTAATTACAAGTAGTATTGAAAGATATGAAGGGTATAATGGACTTGCAATTCCAGTTATTGAACGAGATTTAAATACAATTGCTTATCAGAGATTACGAGGGGGCGTGACACCAAATTGTCCAGCAAAAGATCCTTTGGTATTAGTGTCAGGTTCTAATTTATCTCATAAGTATTGTGTTTATGAAGGGGCTTTAGAAACAGTTACTTTTTCGGACGGCTTACAGGTTTCTTTTAGACAATATACAATTGTAACGTACGTTACATTTGACCTGCCCTTAATAACTGATTTAATTGAAATTCCTGTCATTTCAAAAACAAATCGAATTGTCTGTTTTGAGGGCGGCTGTTAATTATGAAAGAGTCAATTGGCAACACGATGGTTTTTACTTGGGTTATCATTTTTCTTTTTTTAATAATGCTTTTAATTATGGGGTCTTTAATGTACTCAAGAGCATTTAAAAATAGAAATGAAATAATAACAATTATTGAAAAACATCGTGGATTTAATCTTCAGGCTAGAAATGAAATTGATGAGTTTTTAAGAATGGTTGGATATCGTCAAGCAAAAGATTTTCATAATCGAGATGTTAATAATAGTTGTCAACCACCAAGTGGTTGGTCTAACGAGCCAGTACAAAGTGTATATTTGTATTGTGTTTATCGAAATAATAACGCCGATTTATATCAGGTTGTTATTTTCTTGTATTTGGATATCCCGATTGTTGGTGAATTTATTTCTTTTCCAGTTCGTGGTGAAACAAGGGTATTTGTTAATTGGCGAAGCCAAAGTCTTGAGGTGATTAGATGAATGTTATTATAACTAATAAAAATCAAAGTAGTATTCAAACTTTAAATATGGAAATAATTAAAGAAATGAACGGTGAATTTTCAGCTGATGAAATTGTTGCTGCGTTTAAGAACTTTTTTTATCAAAGAATGATTTTAGATATTACGGCGTTAAAAGATTTTAAAGAATTAAGTAATTTGCAAAAATTATCAATTTCATTAGATATGGATAAGTTAATTTTATTTTTAGGAAATGTTGAAATTGGTTCTTCAAATGAATTTTTATCGAGTTTAATATCAATGGGAATATATAATTTTACCAAAAATGTTGATGGAATTATGTATTTGTATAATAATCCAAATTCATATCGCGATGTGGCACATTTTCATAATTTGGATATTTTTAAAGAAGAAGTCCCAACAGCAACTCATTCAACAAAAACTTTAAAAGAATATGGGACACAAATTATTGGTATTGAAAATGTTACGGTTAACTCCGGTGCAACGACATTAACATATTTGATGAAAAGGCAATTAGAAAGTAATTATTCAGTGATTGCGATTGAAATGAATAAAAGAGATTTCAGCTATTTCAATAATGAAAAAGAGATGTATTCATCGACTGATGATCATTTTTTAGGGTTATTAAGTAAGCATGCTGATAAAGATGTTATTTTAATTGATTTGAACGGAAGTAAGGTTGCAAAAGAACGATGTAATGATGTAATTTACTTGATTGAGCCATCAATTATTAAATTAAATAAGTTAATGGTTTTATATCGTTCGAAATTGCAAGATATTAGTAAGAAAAAAATTATTTTAAATCAAAGTATGTTAACTTCGAAAGATGTTTTAGATTTTGAATATGAGGCAAGATCAAAGGTGTTTTTTAATATGCCACCACTTGACGAGCGGCAAAAAAACATTTTGGTTTTGAATATGTTTTTAAAAAAATTAGGATTTGATCGTCAATATACCGAAAATAGTGATAAAAAGAGTAAAATCCTTGGTATTTTTAATATTAATAATTGACATACATAGTATTGTATGATAAAGTAAATCTAAGGAGGAGATTATGGAATTATACGTTTTAGCCACGGGACCATGCATGGGCATGCCAACTGTTTTGATTGATTTGTTAGGAATAGTTATTCAGGTGATAAAAATTGTTATTCCGATTGTTTTAGTTCTTTTCGGAATGCTTGATTTAGGGAAGGCTGTTTTTGAACAAAAAGAAGAAGATATAACAAAAGCTCAAAAAATGTTTGTTAAAAGACTAGTAGCAGCTATTTTGGTATTTTTAGTAGTTGTAATTGTTCAATTTGTAATCGGCGTTATTGCGAATGCAACAGGCGATTCAGAAGTGATTACATGCTTTGATCATATTTTTAATTAAGAAACTTTGGTTTCTTTTTTTTTGTAATAATATATTATTTTCTATTTATTATTTAGAAATACTATGATATAATAAATATATGTTAGAGGTGAATATATGAAATTAAAACGTCATTTTTTAGTTTTTTGTTTAATTGTAATTTCTTTTTTTATTTTTAATCCAATTGAGGTAAATGCTGAGATAAATGGCTGTGTTTATGAAGTTAAGGGTAGCGGGAGTGAAAAATTAATTATTAATGCAAGTAAATCCGTTTTTAAACTATCTGCTGACGGAAAACTCGAGGAAAAATCTTTAGGGACGGTTAATATTGCCGGTACCGAAAAGGCAGATGGGAATTTTGCAGCACCATTTAAAAGTTGTCCAGGTAACTTATATAAATATGAATTAGGAGCTAGTGGTGGCGCAAGAGGCGATGCAAAATCGGTGTATTCTGTTTCATTATGTGAAATAGAAACAGTAAATGATATTAATGATGATTTTAGAAAAAGATGTGATTTTCTTTTTGATTATATATACATTAAACCTGTGATAGGTGGTACAGAAAAAGAGGAAATGACACTTCGCGAATCAATTGAAGAATATGGTGAAATGGCAGGAGCACTTTTTAAATATGATTCTCTAAAAAAACAATATCAAATAAAAGATTTGTATAAGGCAATTTCAATTACTGAAGCACAAGAAGATGCTGCTAAGGAAAATATGGAGGCAGCGGCGACAGCTTTTGCAAGTTGTGTGAAAAAGAACCATCCTTATGTGAGTAATTGTAATGAAAATGAGTATGATGAGTATGTAAGTTGTGTTATGGCAGCGGTTGAAGCAAAAGGGGATGAATTTAAATGTAGTGCTGAAAAAAATCAATACGAGGAAGCTTCAAAAGAACTTACTACTGCTCGAGAATTGAAATTAATTGAGTGGAATTTAAAGGAATTATCATGCGAGGAAATATTGGGGACAGATTTAATTGAGTTTTTAAAGAGGCTTTTCTTTTATATAATGATTATTGGGATTGGTATTACTGTTGTAATGACAATGTTAGATTATGGAAAAGCAATTGCTAGTTCCGATGAAGAAATTTATAAAAAAGCGAATAAGAAAATGGGGCGAAGAATAATAATATTGATTATTCTAATACTATTGCCAGTGTTAATTGAATATATTCTTATAATATTTGGTGGGGCAATAGGAATTACAAATGCTCATCCTTTCTGCGAGTAGGTGAAGAAATGATAGTTGGTTTAGTTAATAGTTTTATGAGTATCTCTTCGGGAATTTGGGGTTTTGTATTAGAAACTACGGCAACAGGGGAAACAACTGGCCAGGCTAATATTTTTTTGTCAATGCTACGAATATTTTTTGCAGCTGTTGACCGAATAATCATTAGTCTTATTAATCAGGTTTTTGATTTGTTAATGGCAATTGCCGATACTAATATTTTTGGAGACGAAATAATTAGATTGGTTGGGACAAGGATATATGCTTTAGTAGCAATTTTTATGTTGTTTAAAATTGCGATTACGATGATTAAATATTTAGCGGAACCTGATTCGTTTGACGATCAAAAATCAGGCTTCGGGAAATTAATTTCTAAGGTAATGATTGCGTTGTTTATGCTTGCTTTTGTACCAACTATTTTTGATTGGGCGTTTGATATACAAACCTTTGTTATAAAAAATAAGACTTTGGAAAGAATTGTTTTTGGAACAACTGATACTTTGGGTTCAAATCAATCAAGATCGCTTTCTTTTTCTTTATTTAGTGCTTTTTTTGTCCCTGATCCAAGAGTAGTCGGTTCTGATTGTGATGGAGCATACTTTGCAAATTCTATTCCAGAATCATGTCTCAGCGCAATAGAGGCAGCGAATGAAGCAGAAGGTGCTTCAGTGAACCAAAATTTCAGAGTCGCTTATGAAGATAGTGATGCGGAAATATTATTATCCCCGGTACTGATTGATGCAAAAAATGAAACAAATGACTATATATTTCGGTATGATTGGCTGATCTCCACAATTGTTGGAGGAATTGCCTTGTTAATATTGGTATCATTTTGTTTTGATATAGCAATTCGTTCTGTTAAACTAGGTTTTTTGCAATTAATTGCACCAATTCCAATTTTATCCTCAATAGATCCAAGCAGTGAAATTTTTAAAAAATGGTATGAGAGTTGTTTTAAAACATATTTGGATTTATTTATTAGGTTGATTGCAGTATTTTTTGCTGTTTTTGTAATTGCAGTTGTAAAATCAGGAATTAATTCGGAAGGAATTAAAACATATTCTGGGAATGATAGCGTGGATAACTCATTAGTGATGATTGCAATAATATTAGGGTCATTACTTTTTGCAAAAGAACTACCAAAATTAATTTCAGATATAACAGGGCTAAAATTGGATGGTGGCGGATTCTCTTTAAATCCACTAGATCGATTAAAGCAAGTACCAATTGCAGGAACAGTGGCAGCTGGTGCAATTGGTGGGGCTGGTGGTGCACTTGGAGGTTTTGTTGGAGGCAGAGAATCGGGGATGGGCCTTTGGAAAGGAGTCCACGGTTTAACGGGCGGAATTGGTGCGGGAATTAGTGCTGTACCAATGAAAGGCACAAAAGAGGGCGAAAAAGCACAATCTGTGTTTGGTGCTGCAAGAGGAAAGGCTTATAAGGATGCTACTGGTAATGAAATGGCAATATTAAGTAGTGAAAAAATGATGGCTGGTTTATTTCCTGAATATACTAAAGGGGTAGTGGATAAGAGAACTGAGAAGCCAAAACAGATGTTAAAACAGATAAAACAGGATCAAGCTTTTATCGAAAATGAATTGGCCGTAAAAAAAGATGATTACATTGAATATAGTAAAACAGCGCCAGCTGCAACAGCGCCAGCCAGTGAGCGAGAAGCATGGGAAACAGGTAGACAAGATCGTGCTAAAGTAATTGCTGATTTGCAAAAACGGTCTGGATTCTTGGAAAAACAAGCAAAACCGTTTGAAAATCAAATAGAGCAAGTTAAAAAAGCGATGAAAGTGGATGAATCAACAACAAAAACAATGGCTCAAGCTGAGATTGAAGCAAATAAGCAAAGAGAAAAATTAAAGACAGATTATAATTATAAGCCACCAGAACCAGATGATACGAGTACACCACCGAGCACACCGCCAGTAGCACCACCGAGTACACCACCGAGTACACCACCTCCAGGTGGTGGTTCGGATGATACCGATGATACATTGGGGCGTGGAACATATTTTTAAAAAAAGGGGTGATTTAAATTGAATGAAGGATTTTTAATTCCGGCAAATTCAAAAAAATCGATATTAATTTTTGGTTTATTTAAGACATTTGACTTGATCTTGTTTAGCATAGGATTAGGGTTAACATTTTTGTTGTTGATAACCGTTCCGATGCAAGATCTAACATGGTCGGTAATTGCAATAGCACCAGGAATGATTTGTGGTTTTCTGGTATTGCCATTACCTAATTACTATAATGTTCGAACATTTATTATGAGTGCATGGCGCTTTTATACAATAAGGCAGAAATTTATATGGAAAGGTTGGTGTGTAATTAATGAGCAAGGCAGAGAGTAGAAGTAAGTATACAAATGATTTAATTCCAGTTAAAAATATTACAAATGGAATGATTTATTTGGACAATGGTGAAAAAGTTGCTGGGGTTAAGATAATGCCCAGAAATATTTTCATTTTGGATCAAGATTCGCAATATGGAATAATTGTTAATCTAAAAAATGTTTATAATTTAATTGATTATGAATTTTGGGTGATAGTTGCTGATCGTCCGGTAGATATTAATGTATATCTATCACAATTGCAATTATTATATAATAATACAAGTGACCCAGTTAAGCGAAAATTAATTGGTGAGGATATTAGTAAGGGGAATTTTTTTATGAGTAGTGATGTGGTTGATACTGAATATTTCTTGTTGTTTAAAGAAAGGGACGATGAATTAATTCAAAAAAGAATTAGAACATTAATTACTAGTTTGGCAAATGCAGGTTTAACTTCATATCAAACAACCAACGATGATTTAAGAATGGTTTTGGATAATTTCTTAAATGCAGGGAGTACGACAGGATTTGGGACGGTGATTGCATAATGAATATTAAGAGTCAAATAGCGCCTAAGGGCCTAGAATTTAGAGCAGCTGATTTTATTATTAGTGATAAGTATGCCACTATTTTTACAGTTATTTCTTTTCCAAAAAGAATATCTATTGCTTATCTTTCTAATTTAACAAGTATGTCAGGAGTTAAGCTAGTGATTAAGCATATTCCAATGCAATTTTCGGTTATTAGTAAAATGTTGAACAAAGAAATTGTTGATTTAAAAGAAAGATACCAAACGGAAAGAGATCGGACTTTGCAAGAACGAATTAGACAAGATTATGAATCTTTGGAACAATTTATTTCCGCTTTAGCATCAAGTCAAGCAAAGATTTATGATTTTCAAATGCATGTAATGGTAACTGCCAATTCTGAAGATGAGTTAATGACCCGTAAATTACAAATTAGAAACTATATTGAAGCGATGGAAATGCGTGCTTTTCCACTTCGCTTTGAACAGGAAAAAGTTTTTAAATCAATGTTACCAATCTTCCCGGCACAAGATATTGAGGAAAGAATTGGGACACCAATTCCAGCACCAACGATTGCAGCAATGTATCCGTTTATTTTTAATAGTGTAAAAGATCCGGGACTTTCAACTTTACTAGGTGTTGACTTTTCAAGAGGTGTAATTTTATTTAATCAATTTTTGTATCAAATTAAAAAAGAACATAATCGTAATAATGCTAATATGATTATTTTAGGAACTTCGGGTAGTGGTAAATCAACCGCGGCTAAGATTATGTTACGTTCTAGTATTCGTAATGATTATCAAATTGTAGTAATTGATCCAGAAGGTGAATTAGATGAAATGACTAAAATGTATGGTGGTGATTTTATTGATTTGGGTAAAGGTGGACAATTTGGAATGATTAATCCATTGGAAATAATAATGGATTATGATGAAGAAGAAATAAAAGAAGGACTTGGATATACGGTTTTAACAAGAACGTTACAAACATTAAAAGCATTTCTAAAATATTATGATCCAAGTGTTGAGGAAGATGTTATTACTTTGTTTAGTGAAGTTTTACAAGATACTTATCGTCGGTTTGGAATGAACTTTGAAACTGATTACACTAAGTTTACTTCAACTGATTATCCAACTTTTAAAGATGTTTATGCAACAATTAAGGGACGATTATTATCAATGGCTGATCAATCACATGAAAAAGCAATTATGGAAAAGTTAGAAATGAAAATCCGTTCAATTGTTAAAGAATTAAAATATTATTTTGATGGTCATACAACTATAAAAACAAATAGTAATTTCATTGTATTTAATATTCGTGAATTAATGAATGCTGATAACAATATTCGAAATGCTTTGTTTTTTAACATTTTAAAGTATGCTTGGGGATTAACATTAAATAAAAATGTTAATACGGTCTTGATGGTTGATGAAGCGCATGTTTTAATTAGTGGTAGTAATACATTAGGTGCTGAATTTTTAGCACAAGTCCAAAGAAGATCAAGAAAATATAATACGGGAACAATTATTATTACGCAACAACCAAGTGATTTTTCTGATCAAAAAGTAATTACACAAGGTAAAGCGATTTTTGATAATGCTGCGTATTATTTAGTAATGGGTCTTAAAAAGCAAGCAGTTGAAGATTTAGGAAAATTAATCGATTTAAATGATAATGAAAAAGAAAGTATTAAGCGATATAGTCAAGGGGAAGCTTTGTTTGTTTGTGGTAACCGAAGAATGAGAATGAATGTATATGCATCCGAGCAAGAACTTGATTCGTTTGGTGGGGGCGGTGGCTTATAATAGGCAGGCGGTGATAAAATGGATGATGAAAAACAAGAAGAGATAGGGGAAGAGTTAGAAGAAAATGATTCACCTAAGCAAGAGGAATTAAGGGTTGACACTAGTGATGATACTCAAAGTAGTATAATTCAAAAGGCAACTGAGGCAAAAGAAATCATTGACAAAGCTAAAAAAATAAAGATGGTTGCTGCTGCATTGTCGGCAATGTCACCTCTTTTTTTAATATTACTAAAAATAATGCTAGTTTTTGCGATTGCGCTTTTAATTTTAACAACCATTTTATCTTTTGTTGATCGTATTTATATTGGAATGGACAAAACATATAATTTTTTGAAATATGGAACGGCTATGGAAAGTGAAGATTTGTTTGTTGAAAAATTAAGAGCAGAATACAGGAAATACCATACTTTTTCGAATGTTGAAGAAGAATTTGATCTGCCCTTAATTATGGCAACAGTTAATTATGCTCGCGTGATTGAACCAGAAGGACTTAATATTGAACATATTGATACATCAATTTCACCAAAAGATACTTGGCAAATGCTTATTCCCGACAATAATGTTCGTTTTTTTTATCACGTGATGCATGATGAATTAGGTGAAATTTATACATTTAATCCGTTTGAGCGAAAGCTATTAGCACATATGGTTGGATTTAGAGTTGATAAAAAATGTGTTAAAAAACCAAAATTGGGTGCTGGTTTTTTTAATGATGTCTCTGAATTGGGTTTTGAGGTTGCAAATAGTTTAGAAGATATTACTAAGTTATTAGAAACGGTTAAATTAGAGATGACGGCTCATGATGAAACATTAAATAAAATTATAAGTTATACCCCATTTTTAAAAAATATTATTAATAAATATGGACCTGCATATACCTTTTTAATTGATATGATGGGCGCGCAAGATGCAAGTGTCGGTACTAAATTTTGGGAACGTAAAATCGAAGGTTGGGCCGCATCGTTAGACAAACAAAATCCCGCTGCGTTTATTAGTCGAATTCATGAAGCGTCACAAGAGAGTGAAGTTGTATGTAGTGATGATGAATTTGCCGTTCCGGTCCTAGTTGTTTTTATGGATTATGAATTGTATAAGCAATATTTAATTGATTACTTTATTCCACTGTTTTACATTGATTGCAAAAACTGTCCTTATCGAGGTTTAGAAGAAGATGATCCATTTCGCCAATTGGTAATTACAAGAATGGCAAATGAAATATTTACAATGCGAGATTTGTATCGTGAATTTATTCCAAAGAATATTACTGCTTCGGGCGATATGTTTATTGGAATGGGAGCATTTATTCTTGATCCACAAAAGTGTTCACCAGCGCAAACTTTAGAAACGATTTTAGATTCGCCTTGTTTTTCCAGTTCTTATGGACCTAGAGGAAGTTTTTGGACACCAGGAGGAATGACCGGATTTTTTCATCAAGGAATTGATTTTACTCAAGCAGAAGGATCGCCGATTTTTGCTATGGCAAGTGGTAAGGTGGTTGCAAATGGATATGGTTTTGTTAGTGGATATGGGTGGCATGTTTATATTGATCATGGTGAAATTGAGGGGAAACATTTTTTAACGCGGTATGCTCATATGGTAAAGCAAAGTGATTTGAAGGTTAATGATATTGTACATGGTGGCGATTTAATTGGCTACGTTGGAAAAACAGGAAGATCAACTGGGGATCATCTTCATTTTGAAATTCATGTTGATGGTAGGCATACCGATCCTATTCCATATTTGCGTGATATTTTAAGCGGAACTTCACAATTTAATAATGGTGGGAATATTCAACATTATTTGATGTCTGATCATGCGAATGTACCTTATTGTGAATTACCTGATACTTTAGAAACGAATGGACAGTTACCAACTTCTTATGCAATGATTGCACATAGTTTAGTTCAAAAAACTGAACCAAGAGAAGTGGCAGAATTTATTTGTGAAAAAATGCCGGATAATCGACAAAGTATTATTAATTCGACGTTAGCTTCACAAAAATTTGAAATATATTCAGAAAAAATTCCCCCAGGCCTTCAATCAATTAGCCAAGCATTGGATGCTGGGGGACAGATATTGGTACATGTAAATGGGGGACCGTTTGATCAAAATAAAAAAGGGAACTATTTAGCAATTGTTAAGTATGCAAATGGGCGATACTTGGTACTAGATCCAACAAGCGAATTTAGAACCCAGCCCCAAGGATATCTTGGTAATGATGTTTCAACAAGAATTTTAAACTTTATTGTTTCGGATGATATTTGGGCTTTTACTAGTTCAAGTGCTGGAATTGGTAATCCGGGAGGAACGCTTACAGCTTTTAATGATAAAGGATGGGCAAATCATTTGGCTGCTGAGGTGAAAAAATCTAAATTAGGATCTTTAAAACCTAAAGATGCAAATCAATTTTTTCAAAGGGGAGTGGTTACAAATGATGGTTGGGGGAAAATATTAACAGCAATGTCTTATTTAGAATCAAGCCATCAACCAGGGTTAACGTATGATGAGGGACCAAAAATAATGGATAGAACAACAGGAAAACCGGCTCTTTCAACAGGATTGTTTCAAATGTCGCAAGGGTCAATTAGAGGATATAAGTTTCCGGGTTATGAAAAAGTGACAACTAATGATTTAAAAGACCCTTATAAAAATATTTCGATTGCTGTTCAACTTTTGGAACATTGGGTTGAAAAAGATGGATGTATTTCTTGTAAAGCAGCTAACAGTTGGCGTGGCGGAGCTCGCTATTGGGCGGTGTTAAGAGATGGAAAAGTTGAGACAATAAGAGCAGCGGTGTTAAAAAAATAAGGACGGTGAAATATGAAGAATATGTTTAAAATAGTATTATTATGTTTGATTTTTTTAGGAACTTCTTGTTCTGTTAATTATGATTTAATTGTTACATCTGATAAGAAATATATTGAAAAATTAGTTGTAACAATGCCAAGAGAAGCTTATTATGAAGATGATAAGCTTGCTGAAAAACAGATTGAAGACTTAATTGATGATTTTAAGAATTTGGAACGTGGTGCTAATTTGTATAAATACAATTACCAAATAACGAAAGAATGGGTTTATTTTACGATTAGTCAAAAACATTCTAGTTTCTTTGGTTATAAAAATTCTTTAATTTATAGTAAATTATTTGAACAAATGGAATTAGTTGAAGAGAACACTTATAAATTAACTGTTAAAGGATATTTGGTTGATAATGAAGAGGGATTGCCCTTAATATGGGAAAAAGAGATGGCTATAGAAATCCAATTTCATAATGAAGTAATATCTTCCAACGCGAATGAAACAAATAATTTTGATAACACATATACGTGGTATTTGGATGAAAATTTAGTTGATAATGGTATTAATGTTGAATTAAGTGACAAAATTAGATATGATGTAGTGGCAAGGTATTATTTTATGCAAAATATTTTAACAATTGGTTTGGTTACAACTATTACATTATTTGCTGGATTTATTTATTATCGATGGCACAAACAAGAACAAATTAGGAATCAATTGTAAAGGAATGATATAATGAAATTAAAATTATTGGGTTTATTAATTTTTGTCTTTGTTTTTTGTGGTTGTTCAATTGATTATCATTTGAAAATTACTAGTGATAAGAAATTTATTGAAGAAGTAATTTTTCGAATTGATCGAGGGGCATATCCTGAAGATGATAAAATCGCCGAAAAAATGATTAAAGATGAATTAGATGCATACCAAGAATATGAAGAATACAACCAATATAGTTATAAACTGCGAATTACAAAAGATATTATTTACATCATTATTAATGGCGAACATCAGAATATTGAACAATATATGGATTCGCCCCTGTATAAAAATGTATTCCAGTGGGTTGCTGCGTTTGAAGGTAGTACCTATCAATTTGAAACAACTGGATCAAGATATGATGTAAATATGGGTGCTGATTCTGATTCATATTTTTATGTTTCGGATTTAAATGTTTATATAAAAACTCATAATAAAGTGATAAAAACAAATGCATTAGATGAAAATTATCGAAAAAACGTTTTTCAATGGCAAATTGAAAATAATGATGTTCCTAATAAAATTGAAATCGAACTAGATTATTCGAAAAGATATGATATAATAATGCTTGACTTTGTTTTTAATAATTTAATTACTGTTATTTCTTTTACAATTATTATTGGAACGTTAGTTGTCGTTGGTGGATATTTTATGATGCAAAATAGATTAAAAAATAAATTATAGGAGGGTTCTATGAAATTGAAGTTTAAAACTGAAGATAAAGATATTATGATATTTGCTATTTTTTGTGTTGTTCTTTTTTATATTGTAGCAATTGGATATTTAAATATTTCATTGTTAATTGCTGAAGAAAAAATTCATGGTTTCAATCCTCTCCCAGCTTTTTCTTCGACAAATTTTCCACCAGTAATGGTTTTCTTTATTGTTTTTTTAATTGTAATTGTTGCTAGTGTATCATCTTATTTTTTTAGAATGGAAAAAGGGATTGGTTTTGAAATTGGTGCAAAAGATGAAAAAGGATATACAAGATGGGCGACTGAAAAAGAAATGAAAAAACAAACCAAAATGGTGTTACCAACTGCTAAAACAAGTGAGTATGCCGGGATTCCTTTAATTAATAATGGTCGTGAAATTTGGGTTGATGATGGCGAAGCCCATAGTTTAATAATCGGTTCAACTGGTTCTGGTAAAACAGCTGGGATTGTTCATCCAATGGTTAAGATTCTTGCTAAAAAGGGAGAGTCAATGATTATTACTGATCCAAAAGGCGAGATTTATGAAGAAAATGGGGTTATGTTAAAAGAAAAGGGATATAACATTATATTACTAAATTTTCGTAATCCGCAAAGAGGTAATTCTTGGAATCCAATGCAGCTTCCTTATCAATTATATAAAGAGGGTAATCAGGATAAGGCAAATGAGCTTTTAGATGACTTAGCGGTTAATATTTTGTATGAAGAAGTTAAAAATGATGATCCGTTTTGGGAGAAAACTTCAGCTGATTATTTTGCAGGACTTGCTTTGGGATTGTTTGAGGATGCAAAACCAGAGGAAATAAATTTAAATAGTATTAGTTATATGGCAACTGTTGGAGAAGAGAAGTCTTTGGGGACAACTTATATTAAAGAGTACTTTAGTCATAAGAGTCAAAAATCAACTTCATATATAAGTGCAAATAGTACTTTGATTGCACCAACTGAAACAAAGGGTGGGATTTTAGCTGTTTTTCATCAAAAAATGAAAATATTTTCAGCAAGAGAGAATTTAGCTGAAATGCTTTCGCATAGTGATTTTGATATGAAAGATATTGGGCGTAAAAAAACAGCTGTATTTTTGCTAATTCATGATGAAAAGAAAACGTATCACCCGTTGATGACAATTTTTATTAAGCAGTGTTATGAAACTTTAATTGATGTTGCTCAAGAAATGGGAGGGAAACTAGCTTTTCGTACTAATTTTATTTTAGATGAGTTTGCCAATATGCCCCCGTTAAAAGACGCAACAACGATGGTAACAGCAGCACGAAGTCGTTTGATTCGGTTTAATTTTTTTATTCAAAATTATGCTCAATTAACTCAAGTATATGGTAAAGAGAATGCTGATACGATAAAGGGCAATTGTGGGAACACGGTTTATTTAATTAGTAGTGAGCTAAGCGCCCTAGAAGAAATTAGTAAGCTTTGTGGCGAATCAAAATCAAAGGAAAAAGATAAGACCGATTCACGTCCATTAATTACAGTGAGTGATTTACAAAGGCTAAAATTGTGGGAAGTGCTTATTATGCGGGATCGAATGATGCCATTTAAAACAAAATTTACGCCAAATTTTAAAATTGATTGGGGCTACGAAACTGATAAAGCAGAGTATATTACACGGATTAAAAATCCAATTGATGTTTTTGATATAAAAATGTTTGTTGAAAACAAAAGAAAATCATTGTTTGAAACGGCTACCAAAGCACTAGATGATAAACCAAAACCAATGGCATCGAATGCAAAACCAGAGTTGGATTTGGATGCTTTAATTCAAAGAATGGATCAAAAGATTGCTGAACTTGAAAAAGAAGAACTTGAAAAAACGAAACAAGGAAAGGGACAAAGAGCGATTGCAATTAGTGATAAAAAGGACGAAAAACTTCCTTTTGAAAAAGAATCTGAAATTGTTAAAGACGATATATTCATTGTAAATGAAGAACCCGTTGTAAAAGAAGAACCAAAGATAGAAGTAAAAATACCGGTGAAAGAAGAAATAAAGGTAGAAGTAAAACCACTAGTGAAGGAAGAACCGAAAATGGAAATAAAACCGCCAGTGGTTGCTAAACCTGAGGAAAAAGTAAAACCAAAAATCGATTTAACTGATTTTGATGAGGAAGATGGTAATTTAGAGAAACATGAAGAAAATATTAAAACTGAGAAAAAAGGATTTATTACCGATGATCAATTTTTTGATGATTTCTTTGGTGATGAATAGTGCTTTTAAGCACTTTTTTGTTTGAATTTTTTCTTTTTAAATGCTATACTACAAGGGAGGGATAATATGGAAATAGTTTTATTGGGTGTTGTAGTAGTTTTTAATTTGTTTGTTTTATTAAGTCTTTATTTAAAAAAGAACAATAGTAATGATATGATTGAAAAGATGGGTAAGTTAGAAACAACAATGGTTAAGGAATTTGGCGAGTTTCGTAATAATTTTTCGCGTGATTTAAATAGTGATTTTGAAAAATTAAATGAAAAGATAGAAACAAGACTAAATTATATAAATGAACGAGTTAATGAACGCTTGGATGCTAATTTTAAGGAAACTAATAAAACATTTACTTCGGTTTTAGAGAGGCTTTCAAGAATTGATGAGGCTCAGAAAAAAATTGATAGTTTGTCAACTAATATTGTTTCATTGCAAGATATTTTAACTGACAAAAAATCAAGGGGAACTTTTGGCGAAGTAAATTTAAAAAATATTATGACTAGTGTTTTTGGTGAAAGAAATGATAAATTGTATCAACTACAGTATTCTTATCCAAATGGGACAACGGTTGATTGTGTTTTATTTGCACCAATACCTTTAGGACCAGTTTCAATTGATTCAAAATTCCCGTTAGAAAATTTTCGACGTCTTTTTGATGATAATAATATTGATGCTCGTAAAAGGTTTAAAAATGATTTAAAAAAACATGTTGATGATATTGCAAGTAAATATATTATTAATGGTATTACCTCAGATCAAGCAATTATGTTTATTCCCGCCGAAGCTGTTTTTGCTGAGGTTCATGCATATCATTCTGATGTTGTTGACTATGCTTTTCGAAAGAAAGTTTTTATTGCTTCGCCAACAACTTTAATGAGTGTTTTATCAACGGTGCAAATGGTAATGATGAATTTAGAAAGAGATAAGTATGCTAGCGTTATTCATAAGGAATTAATTAATTTAGATGAAGAATTTAAAAGATATAAAGAAAGATGGGACAAGTTATCAAGAAGTATAGATACAGTTAGTCGTGATGTGCATGAAATTCATACGACAACTGATAAGATTACGAAACGATTTAGTTCAATTAGTCAAGTTGAAATTAAAAAAGAAATTGAAGGAGGAGAGACAAATGAATGAAAAAGAAAAGTTAAGAAAATTAAAAGAGCAGTTACTGCAACTTGACCGAATGAGGGGTGGCGAAATCGAACGGGTTCAGGCCTCGCCAGAAGTTGTAAAACAAAAAGTAAAGCGGTTAAAAGAGCGTGATAAAAGCAACATCCGCGATGGATTGATGTTTTTGTTTGTGTTGTTTCTTTCACAGATTAGTTTTGTGGTAATGATGTATATGGTTTTTAAAAAGTAAGGACGGTTTAAGATGATAGAACAAGCGCCAATAGGGCCTTTAATAATACCAAAAGTGGTTAAACAGCCACTTCTTTTATCTATTATAATTCCGACACTAAATGAAAAAGAAAATATTGTTTTTTTAGTAAAAGAATTAGTAAAACTATTAGATAAAGTAAAAGATTATGAAATCATTGTGGTTGATGATGATAGTGAAGATTTAACATGGCAAGTTGCTTATGATTTGGCAAAAAAAGTTAAGCAGTTAAGAGTTGTCAGAAGAGTTAATGAAAAGGGGTTAGCAACAGCTGTTATTCGTGGTTTTCAGGTTGCCAGAGGTGATTTGTTAGCAGTGATTAATAGTGATTTAGAGCACCCGGTTAAACCAGTTATAAAAATGATTGCTGAAATTGAAAAAGATGTTGATTTGGTTGTTGGCTGTTGTGAAAATAAGAAAAGTTCGTTTTTTTCATTGGCTAAGTTGCTCGGTTTAGTTTTATTGCCAAAAGTATTTAAAAAAACAACTGATCCAATGAGTGGTTATTTTATGGTGAAAAGAAAAGCAATTGCTGATGTTGAGTTATATCCGGTGGGTTATAAGACAATGCTTGAGGTAATTGCCAGAGGTGATGTTAAAAAAGTAAAAGAAATTGGCGTTACTTTTTCTCATCAAAAAAACGGCCATAATAAACTGTTGCGAAAAAAGGATTTAGAATATTTACAGCATTTGTTTAGATTGCAAATTTCGTCATGGCCCTTAGTTAGATTTGGTCGTTGGTTTTTAGTGGGAACAAGTGGTTTTGTGGTTGACATGTTGCTTTTTTCGATTCTTTTTTCATTGATTGGTTTTTCATTAACAATTAGTACTTTAATTTCTGCTGAAATTGCCCTTATTAATAATTTTATTTGGAATGATCGATGGACGTTTGGTGATATTTCAAAAAGCATTCCGAGTCTATATCAGAAGGGAATGCGGTTTTGGAAGTTTAATCTTATTTGTTTAAGTGGCCTTCTTTTTCATGTTTTATTACTTCGTTGGTTTGTTAATACAGTAGAGATAAATCCATATATTGCAAAAATTATGACAATTTTGATTGTTGCAATGTGGAATATTATTTTAAATTTTCGTTTTAATTGGAGAGTAAAATCTGATTTAAAGTAGATTTTGCTTTTTTTTATTAAAGAAATGGTCTATAATTAAGAAGAGGTGTTTATGAGAGAAAATTTGTTGCATTATTTAAAAGAGAAATCAGTTGCTGCTTCGTTTGATGAAATTAAGGAAATCTTAAATATTTCGTCAACAGAACAAGTAAAACAATTGCTTAAGGAAATTGATTTGTTGGAAAAGGAAATGGTTGTTTATCGTACGAGAAAAAACAAATATATGTTATTGGAAAATTCTCATTTAAAAATAGGGCGATTGATGGTTAATAAAAAGGGATTCGGTTTTGTGATAATGGATGAAGGCGATGACATATATGTTAGTGAAAAAAATATGAATCAAGCGATTCATGGTGATTTGGTTGCGGTTGAAGTTACTCGCCAAAATGTTAAGGTTGAGGGACAGGTTATTAAGATTATTAAACGTGAGTTAAATGAAGTTATCGGTGAAATCTATTTGCTAGAAAATAAATGGATGGTAAGAGCTGATGATTTAAGATTAAATTTTTTAATTGAAGTTAAAGACGGGAATTATAATTTTGTTGAGGGTAGTAAGGTTTTAGTGAAATTAGCTGAACATGAAAAAAATTATTTTGGTGAAGTGATAAAGGTTTTAGGACATAAAAATGATCCTGGAGTTGATATCTTAGCACTCGTTTATAAATATAATTTTAGTGATCAATTTTCTGATAAAACATTAACTGAAATTGAAAAAATTGCTAATCAAATTGGTGAAATTGGTGGTCGAAAAGATTTACGACAGGAAATCATTTTTACAATTGATGGTGATGATACAAAAGATATTGATGATGCAATTTCTTTATCGATTTTGGAAAATAAAAATTACTTGCTGGGGGTTCATATTGCTGATGTAAGTTATTATGTTAGGGAAGAAATGGGACTTGATCAAGATGCTTTTTTTAGAGGAACAAGTGTATATTTAGCGGACCGGGTTGTGCCAATGCTCCCGCATAAGTTATCAAACGGAATTTGTTCTTTAAATCCAGACGTTGATCGTTATGCCATTAGTTGTGAAATGGAAATTGATTTGAGTGGTGAAGTTGTTGCTTATCAAATTTTTGAAAGTGTTATTTGTTCGAAAAAACAAATGACTTATAGTAAAGTTAATAAGCTTTTAGAAGAAAATATGATTGATGATGATTACCAAGAGTTTGTTTCAGTTTTACGCGATATGGCTGATTTAGCAAAGATTTTAAGAAATAATAAAATTAAAAGAGGCTATATTGATTTTGATATTGATGAGTCGAAGATTATTGTTGATCAGTATGGAAAAGTAATTGATATTAAGTTAAGAGAACGAAGAACTGGTGAAATGTTAATTGAGGATTTTATGATTGCTGCAAATGAAACGGTGGCAACGGCAATTAATGATTTAGAACTTCCTTTCATTTACCGGGTTCATGGTAAACCAAGTGAAGAAAAAATGAATAGTTTTTTTGGGTTTGTTAAAAGTTTGGGCTATCAAATTCCAGTTCCTAATGTTAAAAAGATTTCATCATTGGACATGCAGTTAGTTTTAGAAGAATTGAAAAAACAAACAAAGCATGATATTTTTTCAAAGTTATTGCTTAGAAGTATGCAAAAAGCAATTTACGATAAAAACAATATTGGTCATTTTGGGATTGGTAGTGATTGTTATACGCATTTTACTTCACCAATTAGACGATATCCAGATTTAATTGTTCATCGCTTACTTAGAAAGTATTTGTTTGAGCATAAGATTGATAGAAGAGTAGTTGATGAATGGGAGAAAAAGCTAGTTGTGATTGGTGAGCACTCTTCACAAAAGGAAAGAGACGCAATTGAATGTGAGCGGGAAGTTGACGATATGAAGAAAGCGGAATATATGCAAGATCATATTGGTGAAATTTTTAAGGGAATTATTAGTGGCGTAATGAGTTTTGGTCTTTTTGTTGAGCTTGATAACGGGATTGAAGGTTTAATTAAAATTGAAAGTATTAATGATGATTATTATCTTTTTAATGAAATAAACATGTCATTAAAGGGTGAGCGTGGCAAAAAAGTATATCAATTGGGTGATGAGGTAAAAGTTGAAGTGGTAAGTGTTTCTAAAGCACTGCGAACAATTGATTTTGTTTTAAGATGAGGTGATATGATGGAAATTAATAATCGAAAGGCCTATTTTGATTATCAGGTGCTCGACACTTTTGAGTGTGGGGTTGTTTTAAAGGGAACTGAAATTAAATCAATTAGATTGGGCAAGGCTAATATTAGGGATAGTTACGGAATTATTAAAGATAATGAGTTATTTGTTTTAAATATGCATATTAGTCATTATGATAAGGGCAATATTAATAATCATGAGGAAACAAGGACAAGGAAATTATTAATGCATAAAAGGGAAATTGTTAAAATCGAAAATCGAATAAAGTTAGAGGGGTTAACTTTGGTTCCTTTAAAAGTTTATTTTAAAAAAAATATTGTGAAGATTTTATTGGGATTGGTTCGTGGTAAAAAACTTTATGATAAAAGAAGAGTTATTAAAGAAAGAGATATCAAAAGGGAAACTGATCGTGAGTTAAAAGATTTTACAAAAAATCAATAATGTGCTAATATATTGGCACGGGGTTGCTTGGATTCGACGGGAATATGAAGAAATTAGATGGCAAGTCGTGTGAGATACGTAAAATCTTACAGAAAAATAACTGGCAAAAATATTTTATCAAGTGTTTTTGGTTCTCAACCAAGCTACGGGGTGGCTTACGCCTAACTGAAGTCTTAACACTACTTCGTTAACTTTCGCTCTTGGGGTTAATTGAGGTTCGATTAAAGAGCTATATTATTATTTTGCTTAGCAATAATAATGAATTTAATAAGCTACTTAAAAAGTAGTTTGTTGGTTAAATCTACTTTTTAGGGAATTTTGATAACTAACTAAACTTGTAGATGTCTAATTGTCTTAATTTTCGGACAGGGGTTCAATTCCCCTCAACTCCACCAAAGTGATATTAACTTCTAGTGATAGAAGTTTTTTTATGTTAAAATAAGAGGAGATAAAATTTATTATATTTTGAAAAGAATGGGTGTTTAGAAATGGATTTTGTAAGAATTGGTAAAGGGAGATTAAAAATAATTGTTTTTCATGGTTGGATGTCGTCATCGGGTCGTTATTTGCAACTCGCAGAAGATTTAGTGGTTAATTATGATTGTGAGGTTACTTTATATAATATACCGGGTTTTGGTGGAAATAAAGCGATCGAAACAGAAGATAATTTGATAGTTGCAATCGTTGAACAAATTTCGAAAACAATAAATATCCATGATTATCAAGTTTTGATTGGTCATTCTTTTGGTTCAAATTTAATTTTAAGAATGATTGAGAATAGTAATAAAGAGTTTGATGGAAAAATTATTCTCACCAACCCAGCTTATTTAGGAATTGATCGATTAAAACATATTTCCTTGTTATGGCCCTTTAACACATTTGTATTGAAATTTTTACAAAGGATGTTAGGATTTGTTGCTCAGTTTTTTGTAAAGGTAGGGGCGTTGTTAACGATTAATGATTGGGGCAAAATTGATGATATTATTGTTGAAGATGCCCTAAAAGCAGATTCAAAAATGGCGGCAAAGGTAATCAAAGAAATTGCAAATGATCGGTGGCAAGTTAGCAAACCTAGTTTGTTTAAAAATGTTACGATTATTTTAGGCGAAAAAGATCGGATTATTGCTTACGAGAAAGTGAAGCAGCTTGGTGAAAAATTGAATTGCGAGATTAAAATAATTCCAAAGATAGGTCATACGCCAATTGTTGAAGCTTATTTAGAATATAAGGAAATGATTGTTCAATCGATTGGTTTGAATGATAAAAAAGAATAGTTAGAATTTATTGTTTGTGAATGATATAATATTGTTAGGAGATAAAATGAAGCAAGAATTAATTGAAGTGATTAAAAAAACTATTATTGAGGCTGGTAGAATAGCTTTGGCTTCATATTATCAAAATTTAGATGTTAAGATTAAAAAAGATCAATCTGTTTTTACGGAAATTGATTTAAAAATCGAAAAGTATATTTATCAGGAGTTAAATGATTTGGTTTTTAATTCAATTTTTATTGGTGAAGAAGATTCTGAAGAGTTGAGGGTTGATGCTAAAAAAAAATTAGCTAATAAAGCATTTGCAGGAGAATATATTTGGGCGATTGATCCAATTGATGGGACAACAAATTATTTGTGTCATTTTGCTGATTTTACGATTTCAATCGGATTGTTAAAAAAAGGAATTAAAGGTTTTAAACCTTTTCTTGGTTTTATTTATAAACCTTGTCATGACAAATTATATTATACTGATGGGGAACATGCTTATTTGGTGATTAACGCGAGTAAAAAGGGTAAAAAAACTAAAATAAACCCTTTTCTGTTTTCAAAAAATGATTTTCTTCATCAAATCTTTGTGATTGATAGTACTAGAATCGGAAAATATGATTTAAAAAACTTTAGACATGTTCGAGCACTAGGGGGAATGGCTGAGCAAATTGCGTCAGTGGCAGCTGGTGAGGCAATGGCGACAGTTATTCATGCTCATTTGTGGGATGTTGCTGCTGGTTTAGCAATTGCACAAGTCAACGATATTTTTATTTACGATTTTGACAGTGGTCAAAGGGTTGAGGAATTTATCTTGTCTGATTTTGTGTTTAGTGAAAAACTAAGTTGGGTTATCAAGAAAGATTATTTGTTAGTAAATGAAAAAATGAGAGAATTATTTATAAAAGAGGTGAAAAAATGAAACTAATAAAGTTAAAGACAAGTGACAATATTGAGTTAGCAGGAGTTTTGTATGAAAGTGATTCAAAAAAAATTGTAATTCATGTTCATGGTTTTGCTGAGAATTTTTATGAAAATCGCTTTTTAGATTCTCAAGCAAAAATATATAATCAAAATAATTATAGTTTGTTAGCGTTTAATAATCGAGGTAGTGGTTATATTAAAGATTTAATTAAAAGAGAGGGTGCTAAAATTGATTATATGATTGGTGGATCTGCTTATGAAAGTTTTGTTGATTGTTATTTAGATATTGATTGTGCGGTTAATTATGCAAAAAGTTTGGGCTATAGAGAGATTGTTTTGCAAGGACATAGTTATGGTTGTAATAAAGTGATTTATTATTATCATCAAACTTTAGATGAGGCAATTAAAAAAATTATTTTGTTAGCACCTTGTGATATGGTCGAAATGTTACGAAACGAAGCAGAATATATTAAGGAATGTGTTAGAAATCTTGAGGCTAATAAGGTGGTTTTAAATGAAATGTTTCCACCAGTTATTCTGTCACCGAAAACAGTTGTGAAAGATTATTTGGAAAATAGTGTTAGTGATTTTTTTCGTTATCGTGATGTGAGTTATCAAAGTGATGTTTTAAATAAGATTGAAATCCCAGTATTAATTGTAATTGGTGAAGATGATGAATATGTTTTTTCAAAAGAAAGAAGTGATATTGAAAAATATTTTATTCGTAATTTAAAAAAGGTTAGTTTTCTTTTTATTGAGGGAACTGGTCATGATTATAATAA
>CAYGGG010000003.1:0-8431 GCA_964349455.1 uncultured Muribaculaceae bacterium
AATTAATTGATTTAACTTAATTAAAATATATTTATCAGCCAAACCTAAATCATTATATTTTACTTTATCTTTTTCATTAAAATCAAATAAATTTCCTAACATAAAACGATAAGTATTTCTTAATTTTCGATAATTTTCTTTTACTTGTTCTATCATCTCTTCACTAATTCGGACATCTTCACGATAATCAACACTAGCCACCCATAATCTTAAAATGTCGGCCCCATTTTGGTTAATTATTTTTAAAGGATCGACAACATTACCAAGCGATTTACTCATTTTAAGTCCTTTTGCATCAAGCACAAAACCGTGCGATAAAATTGCTTTATAAGGTGCTTGATTATGAACCGAAACCCCAGTAATTAAAGATGAATTAAACCAGCCCCGATATTGATCAGACCCTTCTAGATACATATCAGCTGGATATGGAAGCTCTCTTGTTTTTAAAACGCCAGTATGCGATGATCCAGAATCAAACCACACATCCATAATGTCTGTTTCTTTTGTAAAATTACCTTTTGGACTTTTTTCATTTTGGTAATTTTTGGGCAGTAAATCTTTTGCTTCTTTTTCAAACCAAATATTTGATCCGTGTTGTCTAAACATTTCAGCAACATGCATCATCACTTCATAATCAATAATTGGTGAACCGTCTTCATTATAGAAAATGGGAATTGGGACGCCCCATACTCGCTGCCTAGAAATACACCAATCACCACGTTCTTTAATCATATTAAACATGCGCAACTTACCCCATTTTGGATCCCATTTAATATTATGTTCAATTTCATTTAACAATTTTTCTTTTATTTTTTCAATACTACAAAACCATTGATCGGTTGCTCTAAAAATAACTGGTTTTTTAGTTCGCCAATCATGAGGATATGAGTGGGTGATTTTTTCTTTTTTAAGTAAAATATTTAATGATTCTAATTTGCTAACAATTTCATCATTTGCTTTTTCATAAAACAAACCATTAAATTCACCAGATTCTTCATTTAAATATCCTTGATCATTGACGCCATTAACCATTCCTAAATCATATTTCTGGCCCATTTCAAAATCATCGGCGCCATATCCTGGTGCTGTGTGTACTAAACCAGTTCCTGCTTCTAAAGTAACGTGATCACCTAATACAACCGGTAACTTTTTTTGATTAAAACAGTGTTCGTATTTAATACTGTCTAACTGACTTCCCCAAATGGTATCTACTATTTGATAATTATACCAGTTAAAAGTTTTTGCTAATTGTTCTAACAATGATTCGGCAACAATATAGCGTTGATTATCTAATTCAACAATTGCGTATTTTATATTTTGGTTAACAGCAATTGCTAAATTACCCGGTAAGGTCCATGGAGTCGTTGTCCAAATTACTAAAAAATCATTTTCTTTTATTTTTTCATTTCCAACAACAACTTTAAAACTGACATAAATAGAATAATCTTGTTTATCTTGATATTCAATTTCTGCTTCAGCTAAAGCTGATTCACTACTTGGTGACCAATAAACTGGTTTTAAGCCTTTAAAAATTAATCCCTTTTTAGCCATCATCGCAAATACCTCTATTTGTTTTGCTTCAAATTCCTTTTCCATTGTTGCATAATAATTATCCCAATCGCCAATCACATTTAATTTTTTAAATTGTTCTTTTTGATTACTAATTTGTTCAGTAGCATAGTCTTCACATAATTTGCGAAAAGCACTTATTGAAATACTTTTTCGATCAACGCCACTTTTCGTAATTGCTGTTTCAATCGGCAACCCATGAACATCCCAGCCCGGAATATAAATTACTTTATAACCCGTCATCATTTTATAACGATTAATAAAGTCTTTTAATACTTTATTTAAAGCATGACCAATATGAATATCACCGTTTGCATATGGTGGTCCATCGTGTAAAACAAACAATTCACCAGTACTATTTTTTTCTAAAATTTGCTGATATAAATTATGCCATGTTTCTCTCATTAAGGCCTCATTTTCAGGCAGGTTTCCTCGCATGTTAAAATTTGTTTGGGGCATTAACAGGGTATCTTTATATTCCATTATGACCATCCTTTCATAAAAAAAACTCAATCCGATAAGGACGAGTTAACGCGGTACCACCTTAATTTATATGTCTATACACTCAAAACTTTAACGCGTTACCGTTTCTACCTCTTCGGTAAAAAACATCAAGAGTGATCTATATATTAATTGTTTATTAGCTCTCACCAGCGCTAACTCGCTTAAAAACATCTTAATATACCGTCTCTATCATCTGCTATAATTCAATTTTTTCAATATCATCAATTATTTCTAATTGTGATTCAACAATATCTTTTAATCTTCTTTTAAAGATACGAATATTTCTTTTTAAACTTTCAGCATCTCGTTCAATCTTTTCAGATTTAAGTAATGCCTCATTAATAATTCGATTAGCATTACCCTTAGCCTCACTTACAAGAATTTCGCCTTCACGAATTGCCGCACTTTTCATTTGTTCGGATGTTTTTTGGGCCATTAAAATAGCTTGATTTAAAGTGCTTTCCATTCTTGTATAATGTTCTACTTTATCAATTAATTCTTTTTTTTCATCATCAAACCCATTAATAACAGCATCCTTTTCCTTAATTAAATCATCCTTTTTTCTCATTTCAGAAATGATGCCCTCTACTTGGTTAATAATATTATCCAAAAACGCATTTACTTCATCAGGATCATAGCCCCTAATTGTGCGATTGAACTTTTCCATATTTCACCTCTTTAGACTAAAATTATTGTATCATATTTCTTATATTTAAACAATTACCACTCAACATCTAAATCTTTATTATCATGAATATCTTTTCCTTCAAGTTCGTCAGTAATTTTTCCTTGAATATTAATATTATTTGGAGTGCAAAGGAAAATACCACCGCCAACTTTTTGAATCGAACCATTTACAGCATAAATGGTGCCACCTAAAAAATCAATAATTCGTTTGGCTTGATCAGCTGTTACTCTTTTTAAATTAACAACCACTATATTACGACTACGAATATGATCTGCTATTTGTTGTGATTCTGAAAAAGCTCTTGGTTCAACTAAAATCATTTTACCACAGCCCTCTTCCATCATTTGTTCTTCAGTTACGGCATAATAACTATCCGCAATTGCATCAGGTGTTAAATCAACACTATCATCACTACCAAATAAATTTCTTAAAAATCTCACTTTACCACTCCTTTAAATTAAAATTGAAATAATTTATTTATATACTATTCGAAAGCAGAATCACAGTCTTCTTCAATATAATATTGTTCAAAAGTTCTTTCCGCTTCTATTAATACTGGTTTTGAAAATTTATAATTACCCAGATATTTTATTTGAAACTTTCCTCCAATTGGCGTGCTTTCTTTAATTCCTGACTCTAACCACGTCGTTTTATCGCAAAAGAAGTCCCAATTTGGCCATATCGAAGCATGAAGAATCTTATACCCCACAACTACTACGTCATTGTTGTTATTTACCTCTATATGATCAATATGAATATAATAATTTACATCATTTTCAATTTCATCATATCGATATAATTCTTTTCCTTGTTTATCATAGGCAACGATTACACCACAACAAATATCTGATAAATTATGGTATTGAACATGAAGAATGTCACCAACTACTTTCATCATAGCTGGAAATCCTACTACATTTGGAACTAAATTATCATTAATTTTTACTCTCGATCTACTATTTTCTTCTACGTCCATCAAAACTATATATTCACCAAATCCTTGCGCTTCAATCACAAATAATTTTTTTGGATTAGGATTAAGACTAGCATCAAATATATCCCAAAAATCGCCCATCATAGTTAAAGGTTTACTACTAATTAAGCTAAAATTATGAACATCAGCACCCTCATAGTCCTCTTCCCCAAATTCACTTGGGAAAGGTTCTTCTTCATCAATTTCATCCTCTAACTTAGGTACCTTTGTTTCATTTTCAGTCGATTCATCTTCTTTTTCTTGAAACAAATAATCTTTTGCAAAGACAGCACCAATTCCAACCATTATTAATATCAAACATATTATAATGATTGTTTTTGAATCAATTTTATAACTTTTTACTTTTTGATTGTTTTCTTCCATATTTCTTCCTCTATTCATTTAAATATATCATACTATTATTATATTTTCAATTAAAATTGAATATTTTTAGTGACATACTGTCTAATTTCCTCAATTTTTATCTTTTCTTGTTCCATTGTATCACGATTTCTAATTGTTACTGTTTCTTTTTCCAATGTTTCATCATCAATTGTAACACAGAAAGGAGTTCCAATTGCATCTTGTCTTCGATATCTTTTGCCGATTGAACCAGTTTCATCGTAAGCAACCATAAAGTGTTTGGTTAATTGTGAATATATTTTTTTTGCTTTTTCACTATGATTCTTTTTTACTAAAGGGAATACGGCAATTTTATAGGGTGCTAAAGTTGGATGAATTTTTAAAATTTCTCTTGTTTCACCATTTACTTCTTCTTCAGTATAAGCATCACAAAGAAAAGCAAGAATAATCCGATCAAGACCTAAGGCGGGCTCGATGCAATAAGGAATATATCTTTCATTTGTTTCTGGATCTAAATATGATAAATCTTGATTTGACTTTTGTTGATGATTCTTTAAATCATAATCAGTTCGATCGGCAATTCCCCATAGTTCATCCCAGCCAAATGGATAATGATAAATAATATCGGTCGTTGCTTTTGAATAATGACATAGTTCTTCTTTAGAATGATCATGAAATCCTAAATTTTCTTCTTTAATTCCCAAATCTAATAACCACTTCATGCAAAAATCTTTATAATAACCAAACCATTCTAAATCAGTTCCTGGTTTACAAAAAAATTCTAATTCCATTTGTTCAAATTCTCTTGTTCGAAAAGTAAAATTACCAGGCGTTATCTCATTACGAAAGCTTTTACCGGTTTGCGCTATCCCAAAAGGAATTTTAAGGCGCATACTTCTTTGGACATTTAAAAAATTAACGAACATTCCTTGCGCTGTCTCTGGTCTTAAATAAACAACATTCGTTGAATCTTCAGTTACGCCCTGATAAGTTTTAAACATAATATTAAAATCTCTAATTTTAGTCCAATCAAAACTATTACAATTTGGACAAAAGATTTTATTTTTTTCAATATATTTTTCTAATTTTTCTTTGGCCCAACCATCAGCATTATTTTTACTATTATGTTCATTGATAATTTTATCAGCCCGAAATCGTTCTTTGCATTTGCGACAATCCATTAACGGATCAGTTGCTTGCTTAATATGGCCTGATGCTTCCCAAACCTTTGGGTTCATTAAAATAGCTGATTGAATTCCAACATTATTAAGATCTTCTTGAACAAACTTCTGCCACCAAGCCCGACGAATATTTTCTTTTAACTCTATTCCTAAAGGTCCATAATCCCATGTGTTTGCAAGTCCACCATAAATTTCACTGCCCTGAAAAATAAAACCATGTTGTTTGCAATAATTAGTTATTTTTTCAATTGTTACTTTTTTCATTTTTTCGCTCCTCAATATATTTTTTTAACTTATTAATATTATCCGTATAAACAGATATATTTTCTTTTAAATTTTCAACTTCAAACTCTAAATTATAAACACCTTGATAATTGTTTTCAATTAGTATATCTAATTCATCATCTTGTAACTTTAAATTAGTTAACGGAATATGATCATAATTATCATTATTTTTACTATAAAAACCACTTATATGGGTATACATTGTTCTTTTAATTACTTCTGAAATGACCGGTATATCTCGTTCTTCAATTTGATTTAACCTTGTGTGTACTAAATCCCAACAGATTCCAAAATTACAATTATCAATATGATTTAAAAATAAAACTATTTCTGACAAATCATCACCAATTTTTCCCCCCTGTGGATGGTTATGTGATAATATTTCAATTAAAATATTGGTTCTAATATTTTGAGCATAATCGCTTATTTTTTTGAAAAATAAAATCATTTGCTTAAGATGGCGATATTTATTTTCTTGATAATCTGGAACATGAAAAACAAGATTAATTTGGTATTGGTGATCATTATTATCTAAAATTTTTCTTAATGAACTTATTTCATTTTGACATTTTTTAATTGAATTTTTTAAATCACCATTATACAATTCCATATCATAATGAAAATTTAATTTTAAATTTAATTCTTTCAAAATTTTTAACAAACAATTAGTTGGTTTATAAGTTAATAAAAAACTTGGATACATATCGAAACTTGTTAATCCGTTTTCTTTTAAAATAGTTAAATAATCAATAAACTTTTCTTCTGATAATCTAATAAAATCTTTTTGGGGGAAACACATTCCTATTTTGATCATATTACTCCTTTTTTTAAAAAAACTTCTAGAATAGCTAAGGACGAGTTTTTCCCCGCGGTTCCACCTTAATTATTCTAAAAGAATCACTTTTTTTATACTGCTCTGAGTTTCCAACTCGTCATCACACTTATTTATAAACTTTTTTCAGGTACTGTCGGTTTAATATTTAATTCATTCATTATTTTATCTAAATCAGCTAAAACCATAGTTGTCGTAAAACGCCATTGATATGGATGTGGATGATTAACATCTTCTGGTCTTGATTTCTTCATATAGTTAGTTACTTCCATTTTTTTATTTTCTTTGATTTGAGAAAAACTATCTAACTGTTCTTCTTTTAAACGATTGCTAATTCCATTTAAAAGAACACGATATCCCTCTTCAATCACTTTAACATCATCGGTCATACAAACACTAGTTTCTTCTATAAATTCTTTATTATCAATTAATTTATCATTTTCTAAGAAATAGTATAAAACACCATTTGCGGCATCTAAATATCTTTCTTTAGCTCGATTAGTTTCAAAATATTCAAAATGACCACTTAAATTAACATCATTTTTAGCTAACTCTTCTCTTAAAGAAAGAGATGCTTGATAAGTTGTTAACATCGCTACTAATTCTTTTTGTGCTAAGCTATATGCAAAATAACTAGTAATATCTTTTACACTATCATGATTAACAATTTGATTAACAACCGCTTGTAGTTTTTCTTTTATATCATCTTGACCAGTTATTAAGCGATTAATTTTATTAAAATCTTTTTTCTCCAATTGATTTAACTCTTCAATAAAATTTTTCTTTGTTTCTAAATATTTCATTTCTGCCAGATCTAAATTAACTTTTTTTATTTCTTCTTGACCATCAAATTTTTGCTTTTGTCCTTCCAAAATATTTGTTTCTAAATCAGCAATTTTATTTGCTAATTTATCTAAGGCCTCTTTTTTTATTTCTGAATCAGTTATCGCTCGAATTCGTTCACATTCTAAACTAATTTTTTTTAGCATATCATCAGTTTGATTACTAACAAAGCTTTCATTAGTTTGTGAATAATAATCATCTTCTTTAATTACTTTTCTTGATTGTTTCATTTCTTTTACTGCTGCTAACATTTCTAAATAGTTTTGATTACTTTGTGTTAATGCATTAAGTAAATCTTCCCCAATTTCTTCTTTAAAGAAATTTGCTAAAAACTCAGTTGTTGAACTTGGATTACGATTAATCCCCGGAATAATTTCCATCGAATCACCTCTTTCAATATTATATCATTTTTTCCGACTTGTGACTATTTCTTCTTCTAAAAAGCTTTCTTTTTTAGCTTCTTCTAGCATTTTTTCAAACTGATAATATGCAATTTTAGCACTTCTATTAAACTCCTCTAAGTAAACATCAGCAAAATCAGTGCCATTAAATTTTTGGTATTTGGGCTCTAAAATTGAACTAATCGCTTGATAAGGTACCCCATGTTGCACTAAATTAACACCATAACCCATTCCTTGATATCGTCCTAATATCGCAGCTTGTTCCAATAATGTTTCTTGATATGATTCTTGATATGATTTTTGATAAGTAACAATATAAGCTGGTTGATTACTATATTTTTGATTAATTATCTTTGGATTTTGATTTGGGAAAATGTTTTCTACCTGTTCTAAACTCAATCGATTACTTGTATCTACCATTGCTCCTCGATTACCTGCTTCAAATCCATCTTTCATCCCTTTCGCTCTTAATTCTTGTTGTTGATTATGCTGATCTATTTCCTCTTTTGTGATTTGTTGATTATATAACTTGAATTTAGTTGGAACACTTTTTATTGAAAATCCAACAACATTCCCTTGTCCATCATAAATAGGCTCATTATGGTCTGGGCTTTTTCCGGTTGACTCATCAACCAACTTGGTCTTATCTAGTTGTTCTTGTTCCTCTAATGCTTCATATTCATCTCTCATCTTTTGTACTCTTAATTCTGCTTGTTGATTAAGCTGATCTATTTCTTCTTTTGTAAGCGGTGCTTGTTGAAATGGCAAACCTGTCTTTGTTGGTTGATTAAG
>CAYGGG010000003.1:8531-38321 GCA_964349455.1 uncultured Muribaculaceae bacterium
CTTTTGTAAGCGGTGCTTGTTGAAATGGCAAACCTGTCTTTGTTGGTTGATTAAGTTTGATTTTCAGATGTTTAGTTTCTTTACAAAGATTTTCATATTTTTGATTGTAAGTAGCATAAGTGTTTTCCAATTCTTCAATAATCTTTTTAGGATCACGCTTAATCTTTTTATATTCTTCTTCCCCCACTATTTTTTTTAGAGTTGCTTTAAAGTTGCCTAAAAGAACTAATTCTTTTTCAATTGATTGATAAAAATTAAGAAAATAATCAATGTATTGTTCTTTTGTTTCATTTAATTGTAGGAATTTTAAATGAGCACTCAAATCAACATCATTTTTATTTAATTCATTTCTTAAAGAAAGGGCTGCCTCATGAATATCAAGCAATATTCTAATTCTTTTTTGAACAATATTTCGTCGACAAGTCTTCAGCAAATCTTCCTTGATAGTTGGTCTAATTTCTTCTTCAGTATCAAACCCGACTCGTTTTTCAACAATCGCTACGATATCTTCAGTTTCAAATTGTTCTAAATTTTTGAAAAACTTTTTGGTTACTTCTTGAAACTTGTGTTGTAAGAATAGCGAATCAACTGGGTTTGTTTCTGATTTCAAGTCTTTTTGAGTTTGATTTATTTCTTCAATCATTTCAATCATTTCAAAGTAACTTTGGTTACTTTGAACTAAATCATACCACAAAACCTCACCAATAATAATTTTAAAGGCATCCGTTGTAAGTTCAATTGTTAAATTAGGATTGTGGGGTGCAAATAAATTTGAATTCACCTTATCACCTCTTTTTATACTATATCATTTATTAATATTTGTGACAACTATTTTCTCAATTTTATTTAAAAATTGCTTGCTTTTTAAATAAAGGCCGGTATAATCATCATAATACAAATCTAAAAAATTTCTAATTTCTTTTTTCACTTCATCTTGAATACTAATTTTAGTAATTTTTTTAATATCAACATAATAAAACATTCTAATCATTTTAATTGTTTTTGGCTGATATATTTTTTCACCATCATAACAATTTTTGCACACATAACCGCCTCTTTTAAGCGACAAAGTTTTAATATCCTTTGTTGTTTGACAAACAGCACAACAATCAATAACGGGAGCGACTCCTAAATATTCTAAAAATCTTAATTCTAAAATCAAAGTAATTACACTCGGATCGAAATTTTGTTCGATTTTTTCAAAACTATTAACAACATCAAAAAATATTTCCGACTGTTTACTTTCACGATATACTTGCATTGCTAAATCTAAAATTAATGATGCATAGCTTATTTTTAAAATATCTTTTCGGATATTTGGATAACAATTAATTAAATCAATTGTTTTAACAATTGATAACTTATCCTTTTTATAATAAATATAAAAATAACCATAAACAAAGGTTTGGCTTAAACTACACAAGGGACTTTTAACACTACGACATCCTTTGCTAATTAAACCAATAATGCCGTATTCTTTTGTTAAAACATTTAAGATTTTGCTTGTTTCGCCATAATCAAGTTCGGTTAAAATAATTCCTTCAACTTTTTCAATCATTATTCATACCCAAACTCTTTTAAATAATGTTGTTGATCACGCCATTTTTCAACAACTTTAACATATAGTTCAAGAAAAACTGGTTTTTTAACTAATGCTTCAATTTCCGGGCGTGCTCTGGTTCCAATTTCTTTAATCATTTTACCATTTTTACCAATTAGAATTCTTTTTAATGAATCACGATCAACAATTACCATAACTGTAATCACTAGTCTTTTTTGACGATATTCAATTGATTCAACCAAACAAGTAACCGCATGCGGAATTTCTTCTTCTGTTAAAATTAGTACTTTTTCACGAATAATTTCTGAAATTAAAAATTTCTCGCTTTGATCAGTTACTTGGGTTTCTGGATAATAAACGGTTTCATCAATTAAATATTTTTTAATGATATCAATTAAATATTTGTTTTCTTCTTTTAACGCTGAAAAAGGGATTATTTCCTTAAAATCAAACAAATCTTTATATTGGTTAATCTTTTCAAAAAGTTTTTCTTTTTTGATTTTATCTATTTTATTTAAAACTAAAATAACCGGTATCGGTTCTTTTTTAAGCATTTCAATAATTCGCAAATCACCTCTACCCAATTCTAAACTAGCATCAACAATAAATAAAATTAAATCAACCCCATCAATACTTTGATAGGCTGTTTTATTTATTTTTTCGCCTAATTGGTGTTTTGGTTTATGAATTCCTGGTGTATCAACAAAAACAATTTGCGTTTCACTGTCATTATAAATGCCCTTAATTTGATGACGCGTTGTTCCTGGTTTATCAGAAACAATTGCTATTTTAGTATTAATAAAGTTATTTAATAAAGTTGATTTACCAACATTGGGTCTTCCAATTATTGCAACAAATCCTGTTTTCATAATAAATCCTTTTTAGTAAATGGGTGAACAATAATATCACGCATTTTATAATACTTGGAAACACCATTTAAAACTAATACTAAATCACAAGTTGGTTCAAAAAATTCAACAATTGTTTGACGACATAAAAAACATGGGAAGGCAAAGTTAGATCCTTCAACCATTACCGTTAATGACACAAAATCACCTTTTTTATATCCCATTGTTATTGCATTGTTGATTGCATTTCGTTCAGCACAAATTGTTGCCCCGTAAGAAGCATTTTCAACATTAACGCCGTAATATTCTTTCCCATCGCGCATTAAAACTTTCGCAGCAACAGGGTAATTTGAGTATGGTGCATAAGCATTTTTTATTATTTTTTCTAGTTTTTCCATTTTACCTCCTAGGAGAAAAGTTCGATGATTTTTGGAACAAAAATAATGCCACCGCCAGCAATTGCTAACATCGAGAAAATAAAAACAGCTGCTGAGCCTAAGTCTTTGGCCTTTTTCGCTAATTCATGGTAGTCGGGACTAACAAGATCAACAATCGCTTCAATCGCCGTATTAATCAATTCTGAGCCTAATACTAATAGAATTAAAATGATAACAAATATCCACTCAATCGCACTAATTTTTAATGTGAATCCCGCAACTGCAGCAAAAATTGTTGCAAGCAAATGAATCCACATACTTTGTTCATCACGATAAGCTGTTATTAACCCTTGAAATGAATACTTAAATGAATTGATAAATCTTCTAAATCCCTTTCTTTTTATCTGTTCTCTTGATACCATAACTTTCCAAAACCTCCTCTTGTTTTTGAAACATTATTTTTTCTTCTTTTTTATTTTGATGATCATAGCCCAACAAATGATACAAACCATGAATTGTTAAAAAGAAAATTTCTCTTTTTAATGAATGATTATATTCCTTGGCCTGGACCTTTGCTTGTTCAATTGATATGTATATATCACCTAAAACTCTTGTTTCTGGTTCAATTTCAAACTTATGATCTTCTAGTGCAAATGAAATAACATCAGTTGCTTTATTTTGATTACGATAGCGTTTATTTATTTCTTTTATCTTTTGATTATCGACAAAGACAACATTTAAATCAATATTATTTAAATCTTCTTTTTTTAAAACAAAATTTATTAATTTTTCCAGTTCAGAAATATTTATTTTATCTTTTGTTTGATTAAATAGATTCATTTTTTTCTCCGAAAGGGTAATGCAATAATTCGATACATGAAATAGCCAATTAAAGCACCAATCACATTTAATAGGATATCGTCAACATCAAACACTCGTCCAATATAAAATTGGGTTGTTTCAATTGTTACTGATAAGATGAGTGCTAAAAAGATAATGACTCTCGCTTTTTTTAAATTTAAATGATATGAAACATAAAGTCCATATGGAATAAACATAATAATATTGCCCGCAATGTTTTTAAAAAATAATTCGCTTCCTGTTTCATATCTAAATATTTCTTTGAATAAGGTAATATTATAAGTTGACCAATCAACGTCTTGAAAAGTAACAACATAGAATAGCATAAATATGTATGTAAAAAAAATTAAATCAATTAATTCTTTAAAATAATTTAATTTTTTTTTGTTAATAATTCGATCACTTATTTTTAAAGTAATTAAAACCGTTGAAAAAATTAATAACATTGGCCATACTTCTTTTATTACATTAATTATAATCTTTAAATCCATCTTTCATCCCTCTATTAATTCTACTACTTTTTCAAAGAAAAATAAATAGCTTTACAAAAAAGGATTACTAATTATTATCTTTCCAACTTCACAATCATTTAAACCGGTGTATAATGCAACCTCTTTTTTGTTTAAAAAAATAATTCCAGCGGGGAAACAAATTTCTTTTAAATAATCTTTTTTACAAGGTCCTTTTTCAAAAAAATTTCTTGATGCAATTATTTTAAAATTTTCAATTACATTTTTTTCAGTATCATAAATAAAAGAAATAACATCATAAATAAATTGATCTTTCTTTTTATATGATTTATGACCAATTACACCAATTTTTCCTTTGCCCAAATTAATTGCTTGATTGCAGCCACCCCATTCGTTTTCTTTAAAAATTCCTGGAATATTTCTAGCCTTATTAATACTAGAACTATTTAACTCCTCTAAATTATTTATAATTAGAAAACAAATCGTTGCTTCGCTACCATATTTCTTTCTGATTCTTTCTGATTTTGGTCTCGTAAAAACACCAATTTTTTGATTATCTAATTCAACTAAGCGAATGTCTTTCATGTTTTTAGGACCTTTGGTAAAATACTCTAAACTGTTAATATTTTTGCCCTTATAAAAATAAGTATAAAATTTATCGATTTTATCTTGTTTGTGAAAAACATAAACACCACCTAATACTAATTGATCATTTATTTCAGTAACAAATGGATCTTCAATTAGTAATGGTTTAATTTCTTCGATAACGGTATACTCATCTTCGTTTGTTTGTTGAAAAAGCCTTGTTGTTGATTTCGCCCAATCTTCTCTTTTTTCGACTCGACCATAGATATATTTTTGATTATTAAAGGGCACTGACGGATTATAAACATCATAACCATCAACTCCTTTAAATTTTATCTTAGTTGCCTTCATTTTGCCTCCTATTTAAAAAATCTGGAAATACCAGATTATTTTATTTTTTCAATTTCTTCATAATTTATATTTTTTTTCAACACTTGAAATAATTGCCCAACAGTTTCAAGTCCCGGATATTCACAACCACTTTCTTCAAACATATTTGGTTCTGAACAAAGATTCATTTCAAAATTATTTACCTTTTCTTCATTTAAATCATCTTTTCCAATAAAACCGCTAATAATTAATTTTTGAATAGAACCTAAATGACTTTTTTTTGCTTTTTTTCGAAAATAATAATTATGATCCATTAGATTAGTAATATTTTTAAACTTCGTTTTGTCTTCAATATTCAATTCAAGTTGACCTTTAACAGCATAATCAAAAACTGTATCAAAATCATAAGTTTGAGCAATAAGGTTGGTACAAATTTCTTCATCACTTAATGATAAATCTTCGCTACCAATCATATTATTAATAATAATTGCTGACAGCCCCTTATTTAGTGCAATTGAATCACCTTTCATTGCCATTGGCATTAATTCTACTAATAGATGTTTTTGATAATCGGCTACTTGTTCTTTGCCTAAATATATAATTTTTTTGCCATCTTCATTCTTAACCGCAAGTGGGTCACTCATCACAAATACACTTTCTTTTTTAACTTCGATGTTTTCTAATTGTGGTGTTAAATTTTCTAATTCTTGAGCTAAAACAACCATTGTTGGATCTTGTTTTATTTTTTCAATACAAATGGTCAATAACTCTTTAATATCATTAGTAGGATTAAAATTATTCATAACATAACCTCCACTAGTTGCTTATTATATCACATTATTTCCCAAAATTGCAATTCTTTTTTAAATCTTTTCAATTTTTTTAACAATCAATTGTAGATCAGCATGTCTTTTTTCAACTCTACCAATCATTTTAACAATCTGACCAATTTCAAGACTAATTGATTGATAAACATCTGGGAAAATAACAACATCTAATTTTGAAAATTCATCACTTAAAGTAACAAACGCCATCGGTTGTCCATTTTTAGTTTTGATTTCTTTTAACTTATCAATAATACCAATTGCCGTAATATTTTTGTTAAAATAATCTTCCACTTGGTTAAAATTAATTTGATTATTGTTTTCTAATTTATACTTAGTAACTGGATGCTCTCTTAAAAAGAATCCCAAAGATTGTTGTTCTTGACTAACTAATTCTTCACTATTATACTCTAGTTCTTCCTTTAAATTTGGTTTTAAATCATAATCATTTAATTCACCATAATTTAATAATTTATCCAAATTACAAATAATCGTTTTACGATTAACTCCTAGTTTATCGAAAGCACCACTAAAGGTCAATAATTCAATTTCTTTTTTAGTTACTTCCTTTCCATAAACGCGACTAACAAAATCAAAAATATCTTTAAACGGTTTTTGACTAATTATTTTATTAATTGCTTGGTGACCTAAACCTTTAATAATTGAGATTGGCATTTGAATTTGATTATCTTTTTGTTGATAGTCAAAACTAGCATTACCAACATTAGGACCAATTACTTTGATATCTCTTTTTTTCAGTTCATTAATTGCTTGTCTTATTTTTTCATCATTACCACGAATACTATCTAAATAAACGGTCATGAATTCAAGCGGATAATGCGTTTTAAGATAGGCCATTTTAAAAGCAATCATGGCATAAGAAACCGAATGAGCTTTGTTAAAACCATAATCAGCAAAACGAGCTATTAAGTTAAAAACTTGATTAGCAGTTGCTTCACTGTAATTTAAACTTTTTGCTTTTTGAATAAATTTTTCTTTTTCTTGTTCCATTAATAAAGTATTTTTTTTACTCATTGCTTTTCTTAAAACATCAGCTTCACCCATACTATAGCCAGCCATCTGATTTGCAATTGCCATAATTTGTTCTTGATAAACAATTACCCCATAAGTACTTTTTAAAATTGGTTCTAAAGCTGGATCAATGAAATCAATTTTTTCAATTCCCTTTTTTCTTTTAACAAAAAGATCAATGTTTTTAATTGGTCCTGGCCGAAATAAAGCAATTGCAGCATATATATCAGCAAAACAAGTTGCTTTTAAATTTTTTAAAAAATTGATCATCCCACTTGATTCAAATTGAAAAACACCTAATGTATCACCGTTTTGAAATAATTTAATTGTTGCTTCATCTTCAAGCGGAATTTCAGAAAATTCTAAATTTACTTTTTTTAAAATACGACTAATAATTGTTAAATTTTTTAGTCCAAGAAAATCCATTTTTAGAAGACCTAATGCTTCTAAATAATCCATTGAATAAGCACTGATATATTGTTCATCTCTTTTTTCAAGTGGAATCACTTGATCTAAATCATCTTGGGCGATAATAATCCCGGCTGCATGAATTGAAGTATGTCTTTTAAGGCCTTCAAATTTTTCAGCAATTTGATAAAAAGTTTTATACTCTGGATCTAATTCAAGCAAATCCTTTATTTTTTTATTTTGATAATTTTCACTTAAATTTTGATTAACATCAATTAATTTTGATAAACGATTAATAAAATTAAGATTAATTCCCATAATCCGACCAATATCACGGATTACTTGTTTACTGCCCATTGTCCCAAAAGTAATAATTGGTACTACTTTTTTTTCGCCATACTTCTTAATACAATAAGCAATTACCTCATCTCGCCTTTCATCTTCAAAATCAATATCAATATCGGGCATTGAGATTCGTTCTGGATTTAAAAATCTTTCAAATACTAAATCATATTTAATCGGATCAACATCAGTAATAAATAAACAATAAGAAACTAAAGAAGATGCCGCTGAACCTCTTCCTGGACCAACTAAGATTTTTTCTTTTTTGGCATATTGAATAAAATCATAAACAATTAAAAAATAATCACTAAAACCAGTTTGCTTAATAATTTTTAATTCATATTTTAATCGTTCAACATATTTTTTAGATACAATATCACCAAAGCGAATGCGCATTCCTTTTTTAGTTAAATCTTTTAATAATTGATAACTATCATCACTAAACTTGGGAATACTATTTTTGACAAATGGTATTTCTAAATTAATCATATCAACAAATTGATAATTAGCTTTTAAATCAAAACTAATTTCTGATTCTAGTAATAAATGATAGTCTTCTTTACTAGGATTTATTTCTTCTAGCAACAGGCCTTTTTTAATTGCTTCTAAATATCTAATATAATGTTTTTCGGCTTTAGTTAAATATAAACTTTTTTTAATGAAAATTGGATTTTCGACTACTTCTTCTTCTTTATCACTAAAACCTTGATATATATCTTTAAATATTTTATTTAATTTTTGATAAATTGTTAATGATTGAAAAGGAACAATACAGATAATGTTTTGACTATATTGATTTAAGGTTTCGAAATTGTTTGCTTCTAAATTTATTTTAATTAAATTTTGATATCCGCTATAATTTTTAGCATACAAAAGAATAATTTGATTTTCAATTTCTATTTCTAAACCAATGATTGGTTTAATATCATTTTGTTTGCATAATTGATAAAATTGATAAGCACCATACATGTTTTGATCAGTAATCGCTAGTGCTTTTATGTTATTTTTTTTCGCATATTCAATTAATTCTTCTATTTTTATCATACTTGATAGCAATGAGTTATCAGTTTTAAGATATAATGGAGCATACATAAAATCACCGCCATTTCTGCTTAAATCGTATCATAAAAAGAAATGCTAGTCAAAGTAATTGACTTTAATTTATAAATATGTTAAAGTTGTTGAAGCGAAATGAAGGAGGATTATGATGAGTAAGAAAATAACTAGTAAAAAAACAGTTTCGGGCAATAACAGGTCTCATGCTTTAAATTCAACGAAAAGAAATTGGAAAGTCAATTTGCAAAAGGTTACTTTAGATAGTGGTGAAACAATTAGAATGAGTGCTAGGGAACTTAGAACTTTAAAAAAAGTTGAAAAAACAGATTAAAAAAACTGCCTTGCAGTTTTTTTTATGCTCTTGAATCATATTGTCCAGTTTTAGTAGAAACTAAAATTATATCATCAGTTTTAATAAACATTGGTACCTTGACAATTAAATCATTTTCTAATTTGGCTTCTTTATTAGTATTATTAACTGTATTCCCTTTTACAACTGATTCCGTTTCAATTACTAGATAAGAAATTTTTTCTGGTAATTGAACATCTAATACTTCATTATTATAAAAATTTATATTTAAATCTAAACCTTCTTTAAGAAATTTTTTGCTTTCTTCAATTTGTTCTTCACCTAAATCAATTTGTTCATATGTTTCCATATTCATAAAATGATAACGATTTCCTGATTGATATAAATATTGCATTGGTAGTTTTTGAATATTTGCTTTTTCAAATTTAATATTGGTATTAAAAGTTTTTTCAATGGTTGCACCACTTCTTAAATTTTTTAATTTTGCACGCATAAAAGCCGGACCTTTGCCCGGTTTAACATGTAAGAATTCTAAAACAAGATATATTTGATCTTCATGTTTAAAAGTGATTCCTGTTTTAAGATCATTAACATGGATCATTATTTCTTCTCCTTATGTAAAACTGTTTTTTGACATTTTGGACAGTATTTTTTTATTTCCAATTTATCAGGAGTATTTCGTTTGTTTTTTTCGGTTCGGTAGTTTTCCTCACTACAAACAACACATTTTAAAATAACGGCATCTCTCGCCTCATTTTTTTTCGCCACCTTCACCACTCCTTTCTGAAACACTTTTATATTATAACAAATTTATTTTATTTATGATATCTTTTTTTGATAAAATTTGCGAATTTGATCAATTAAATCTAAATTTAATTTTTTTTCTTTGATCATTTCAATTTCAAATTTATATGGAGGGTATATTCTTTCTTTTGAAAAATCATTTTCAGTTACATAGGGTGTTTCTAAGATTTTAGGAACATCTTTTAATTTAGGATGATAGATAATGTTAATTAAATTATCAAATCCTAAATAACCAAAACCAAAATTCTCGTGTCGATCTTTATGCGCCCCTAATTCATTTTTACTATCATTTATATGAATACATACTAATTTTTTTAAACCAATTAATTTTTCTAACTTTTCAAGAAAAAAATCAATTTCTTCTAATTTATATCCAGCATCACTAATATGACAGGTATCAAAACAAATTGTGATTTTTTCTTTAAATTTTACTAAATCAATAATCATTTTTATTTCTTCTAAACTACTTCCTATTTCCGTTCCTTTACCAGCCATTGTTTCTAAACAAATATTTACTTTACTAGATTCATTTAAAATTTGATTTATACCATTTGCAATATTTCTAATTCCTGCTTCTTTCGTTAATTTAACATGACTACCAGGATGAAGAATAATATTTTCAGCACCTAACAATTCACATCTTTTTATTTCTTGTTTTAAAAAATCAACCGCAAATTGATCACCATTTGCTAAATTAACAATATAAGGAGCGTGAACTAACAAATGATTAAGATGATGTTCTTTCATTAACTGATGACCTAATGTTGTCAATTCTAAATTAATTGGTAATCTGGTTGTGTTTTGTGGTGCTCCAGTATATATCATTAAAGCATTAGCACGATAGCTTAATGCTTCTTCAACACTACCTAGCAGTTGTCTTTCTTTTTTAAAAGAGACATGTGAACCAATTATTAAATCTTTCATTTTATCACCTCTTTAATTATACTACAAATTAACTAGTCTTTCATATATTTTAACCATTGCCATGGTATCTAACTTACAATAAGCAAGTAAGTCTTGTTTTATTTTTTCTTTTGTTTCTTTTTTTGTTTTTGCATCAATCATTTCATACCATCTAATCATCGCAGTTGCACCTTCACCAATTTCCATATCCAAATAAGATAGTTCTGGTACTAAAACTGGTAGTACTTTTTTGATTGAGTAACTTCCTTTAAATTTTGGATCAACATATAAATTTTTTGAAAAAATTTCCATTAAATCAAAAATACGATCATTCATATTTTCACAAAAATCTTTAAACTCCGAATGCACTTTCGCCATTTCTTTATTTCTTGATTTTTCAAAAGTTTTATTCCAAACAATAATCGATCCTTCATCACCAATAATTGGTTTTAAAATACTTAAAAAATCAATTGTTGGATCTTTTGTTTCTTCTTCAATAAACTGATAATGTTCTAACTCACTTGTTTTATTTTTTTTCACTAATAAAGACCATTGAAAAGAAAGATGATCATAGGGGTGGTAGCCATCATAAGCGGGAATTGCTTGATTAAAAGTTTCATAATCAATAAAGAATAATGGATATTTTAATTTTTTTAATTTATTTTTAATTGTTTCTTTTTTAACAATTTTTTGATCAATCTTGGCAATATTAACCTGGTAAGCTTGATTAACACTTAAATCAAAACCATCTGGCACATCATAAACACTTTTAATTCCTAAATCAAGTAATTGTCTTTTCTTGCTTTCACCAATTCGATTAATATCAAAAATAGAATATTCAGGTAGATTAGGATGGCATAATTTTAAAGATGGACAGGTTTTGGGTTTAAGGCATCCTTTTACTTGTTTAGCATCTTTTATCATAACTGTTGCTAATGCTTCTTCTCTTAAGCTTTTTACTTCTTCTCTTAGTTTGTCGACTGTGTCAGTTAAAAAAGCTCTTTTAAATAATTTTTCTATCTTTAAAGGTCCTTTTCGTTTATAATCTTTATTTAGATGTAAAAGATAAACGTTGCCAATTTCAAACTTTTTTTCAAAAACAATTGCTTGAAAAGTAACATCGTATTTATGTTCTTTTTTTACTTTGGTTGAACTTTTTACTTCATAAATATCCCATTTATTAGTATTTTTATTTTTAATTAAAAAATCTAATCTTGCCTCAAATTGACCATCAACTGCTTTTGCTTGAAAAAAAATGTCTTTGGTATCATATTCGGGAATTAATATTTCTTTAAAATATTTATCAGCATATTCTTCAACTTGATATCCTTGTTCAAATAAATGTTTTAAAAAATCATCTAATGCCTTTTCTTCAATTAAATTATTCTTAACCGCCCACAAATGCATTGGGGCGTCTAAATAAGCCATGAAATCTGTTTTTGTAATCATTTTTATCACCACCTATATTATACCAAAAAAAAGAAAACAAATGTTTTCAAAATTCAAATTCAAGTAGTTGATCTAAATGATCAATCACTTTATATCCTTTACCATCAAGTTTTCTTGAAAAACGAACAGGAATTCCCCCTTCACTTTCCCACTCTTGTAAATTACCAACAAAATCATCAACTAAAATAGCATTTTTAGTATGAACCATTTTTGTTTTTGAAATTAATTTGGGGACGGGGATAATTGTAATGTCGGGGAAGAAACGACGAATGTAATGAATTTTTTCAATTGCTTCATTTAAAGAATTGATATGCGTTAAGATTGTAACTTCAAATTTATTTGATGCAATCAATTTATAAATACAATTAATTGAATCATTTATTTCCGATGTATTTTCAAGCAAACTTTGCCAATCTAAGTTAGCAAAAAAATTCATTACTTGGGCTCTATTTTCAAGCGGAATGCCCGCTTTATTCATTAAATCAGTTGAAACACTAATTGTATCTAAAATAACACCATCAAAATCAATATACAAGTTTCTCATGTGCGCCCTCCTTAGAAAAAAACTATTAACAAGTAATAGCTTATTTTAATGCATCTAAAAGTTCTGCTTTTTTCATTGTCGAATAGCCCTTAACTTTTTTTGCTTTTGCTTTTTCTTTTAAATCACTTAAAGTCATTTTTGAAAGATCAGTTGTTACTTCTTTTTTCGGTTTTTTTTCTGCTTTTGGTTTTTTTTCTACTTTTATCTTTTCTGCTTTTGGTTTTTTCTCTTCCTCAGTCTTTTTTTCTTCTTTAACTACCTTAGCAACTTTTTCTTCTTTTGGTGCCGTTAATTCTTCTTTCATGACTTTTCCTTCTAATGCATATTTAGCAACTTTAACTAAATTCGCAAAAGTAGTTGGATCATCAACTGCTATTTGTGCTAACATTTTTCGATTAATTTCAACATTTGCTTTAGCAAGACCATTAATAAATCTTGAATAGCTTATTTCATTTTGTCGACATGCCGCATTAATTCGAATAATCCATAATTTTCTAAAATCTCTTTTTTTAGTTCTTCGATCACGATAACTGTATGTTAAAGATTTCATTACTTGTTCTTTAGCCGTTTTATATAAGCGATGTTTACTTCCAAAGAAGCCTTTCGCTCGTTTCATTATTTTTTTTCTTCTTGCACGATGAATCGTACCATTTTTTACTCTTGTCATCTTATTTCGCCTCTTTCTATATTAACGTTTTTAATCTTTTATGGTCACCTTTACTTAGTAACGATCCATTTCGAACATCACGATTATACGCGGCATTTTTCTTGCCCGTATTATGTTGACCACCTGCTTTAGTAATTTTTATTGTTCCACCCGGTCTTTTTTTACTTACTTTCGATAGACCTTTATGGGTTTTCATTTTTGGCATAATATCCCTCCTACTTTTCTTTAATTGGTGTTAGTATCATTAATATTACTCGATCAATTTTACTATCTTTTGCTGGTTCTTTTTCAATTGCTGATACTGTTTCTAAAATTTGCGCAAATCTTTTTAAGACCTTTATTCCTAATTCAGGATGAGCCATTTCTCTTCCTTTTAAACGAATAACTGCCTTAACCTTATGACCTTTTTCTAAATGTTTTGAAGCATTTTTGGCCTTTGTTTGAATATCATTTTCATCAATTGAAACCGACATACGATATTCTTTCATTTCTAAATTAGTTTCTCTTTGTTTTTTCTTGTTTTGTTTTTCCTGCAACTTTTTTTCATAAATGAATTTATTGTAATCCATAATTTTACAAATTGGCGGATTTCCCTCAGGATTAATCAAAACTAAATCTAGTCCAGCATAATTTGCTAGAACCAAAGCATCATTAATTTTCTTAATTCCAACCTTTTCTCCTTTTGGACCGATAATCATTGCCTCAGCAACATTGATTTGATCATTGATGCGCATTCCTTTAGACTTATTTATAATATTCCACACCTCCATAAAAAAATGAGCGCGAAGCACCCACAAAAACATCTTAACCTAAAGCTATTCGCAATCAGGTGAGAAGTGGATCCTTCTTCTTTCCCTTTTTAATACTTTTCAAGTATACACATATCATTATCTTTTGTCAAGTTTTATTGACAAATATATCCTTCTTCTTCCAAATCAATTCTTGTTTCTTGTTTATCGCCAAAAAGATTATTATCATCTTCAAGAACAGTAATATCATAAACAACTTGATAAAGAATAAAATCTTCCCCTTTTTCAAACGATTGTTTAATTCCTGGACTGTTATCTTCTGTCTGATAAAAACCTTTCATCGATTGGAACAAATCATTAATCGTTTCCTCATCTTCACCCGCTAGATTCATTTTATATTGATTATGATACTCTTGCATTTTGCCCCCAACAAATTTTGCCTCAGCCGTAATATTTATTTCCTTGCCCAATTCTTCAATATAATATGTTCTTTGACAAGACAAAAGATCTGGTTTACTACATCCTAACAAAAATAAAAACAACATAACAATCAATTTTTTCATCTAACCACCCTTAATATTTCAATCATCTCTTCAACATTTTTAGCAGCAGTTCCAACCAAAAAACCATCAACATTGTCAATTTTATTTAACATTTCAATATTATTAATATTAACGCTACCACCGTAAAGAACTGGTACATCAACTAACGTTTTAATAAAAGTAACCGCTTCAAAAATATCGTCACTTTTTGCCTCAATTCCTGTTCCAATCGCCCATATTGGTTCATAAGCAATAATAATATTCTCGGTTTTTTCTAAAATATTTATTTGTTTTTTTAATTTTAGTAAAGTTTCTTTATTTTCTCTTTCAACCAAGTTCTCGCCAACACATAAAATAACTTTTAAATTTTCTTTTAAAGCAGCATCAACTTTCTTTTTAATCATCAAATCATCTTCATTAAAATAAGCTCTTCTTTCACTATGCCCAATAATTACATAATTAATTGCTAATGATTTAATTTGGTCGATTCCTATTTCACCGGTAAAAGCTCCTTCTTTTTCAAAATAACAATTTTGTACTGCTACTTGATAATTGTGATTGAGAAAATATGGTATATAAATAGAAGTTGGACTGATAATGAAATTTTGATCATTAATTCCTTTTACTTTATTTACATAATTTTTTATTTCATCTAATTTTAAATTCATTTTTAAATTAGCAACTACGATTTTTGCCATGATTTCACCTTCTTTTCAATTTTTTCAAAAATATTTTCTTTTTCGATTCTTTTTGAAATAGCTACTTGATAAACATCCAACATTCTTTTTGCAAAATATTGATCATAATGTTTTTCAGAACTAGTTCTTGCTTGAATTCTTAAATTATTAAGTAATTTTTTATTATTTACTAAATCGGCAATTATTTTTTGATATTCTTTTTTATTCTTAAAACTAAAACCATTAAACCCATCTTCAACTGCTGTTTTAAAACTTTCATCATTAATAACAACAATTGGCAGTGATGCTGCTAAAGCTTCAAAAACCGTTAAACCTTGCGTTTCACTTGTTGAAGCAGTTGTAAAAATAGTTGCCAACTGATAATAATAACCAATTTCCTGATAATCAATCTTACCAACAAAAATAACATTATTTTTTATTTTTTCTGCTCTTTTAACAAGTTTTTCTTTTGCCGGCCCATCGCCAACTAATAATAATTTAATACTTTTATTAATTTTTAAAAGATTTTTATGATTATCAATCAAAAATTCAACATTTTTTTCCTTAGCTAAACGTCCCACAAAAAGGATCACAAAATCATTTTTACTAATATTATATTGCTTTCGCAATTGATTTAATTTTAAATTATCATAATTTTCAGCATAATATTTTTCAAGGGGGATTCCGGTTGGGACAATATGAACATTTCTTTGATAATTATATTTTGTCTTAAACAAATCATAAGCTTTTTTGGTTGGGACAATTAATTCAGTAATTGTTTTATCACAATAAAAATCAGTTACTGGTTTAATTAATTTTTTCGTTGTTTTTTCAAAAATACCACGACCAATATAATGGGTATATTCTTCATACATCGTATGATAAGTATGAACTAATGGAATATTAAATTGCTTAGCAATAATCCGACTAAATATACCAACACTCATAATACTATGCGAATGAATTACATCTAAATTCCATTTCTTAATTCGATTAATAATAAAGATTGGATAAATTCCTGCTAACCGGTAATCATAGACTCCTAACGGAACACCAGGTACTTTTATGATTCTTGGTTCCATTTTATAACTAAACTTTTCAGTATTAACGGTCACTACAAAAAGATCATGGCCTTTTTTTTCTAAAGCCTTTTGTAACACGTAAATACTAGTCGCCACCCCATTTGTAAATGGTGGATATGTATCGGTAAATATTCCTATTCGCATTGATCAATTGCTGCCAAACCAGGCAGCTCCTTTCCTTCTAACAACTCAATTGCTGCACCACCACCAGTTGAAATATGAGTATATGAATCTTTAAAACCCATTTCAATAACAGCTCCAGCTGTATCTCCGCCGCCAATGATAACAATTGCTTCAAGTTCGCTTAATAGTTTAGCGATTTGATAAGTTCCTTCTTGGTAATTTTGATGCTCACTTACGCCCATTGTTCCGTTCCAAACAATTGTATGTGCCTTTTTAAGATAATCAGCATACAAAGCAACCGTTTGGGGTCCAATATCATAAATGTTCATGTTTTCGGGAACTTTATTATAATCGCAAATAATTGGGTTTGGATCTTCTAAACTAGTTGCTACTTTAAAATCAAGCGGTTTAACTATTTTATGAAAATCACGATCAAGTAGTTGGCGACAAAATTTTAAATTTTCTTCGTCTACTAAAGAACCGCCAACTTCGATATTCATTGCTTTAATAAAAGTATTAGCAATTCCGCCACCAACTAAAATATAATCAGCTTTAAATATTATATTATCGATTAAGGGCATTTTATCTTTGACCTTGGCACCACCTAAAATAACGATAAATGGTTTTTTCGGATTATTAATATAAGCTAATTTTTTTACTTCTTTTTCAACTAAAAAGCCAATTCCTGACGGAATGATTTGAGCAATCCCAACCGTTGAAGCATGGGCGCGATGAATTGCACCAAAAGCATCATTAATAAAAATATCACCTAACATCGCCCATCTTTTCGCTAGTTCAATATTATTGCCACTTTCTAATTTCAAGGGATAATCTTGATGTCTTGTATTTTCAATTAAAGCAACCTCACCTGATTTCATTTGCTCAATAATCATTTTATTACCATTTGGCGAAGCAATAAAAATTACCGGTTGATTTAATAATACTTCTAGTCTTTTTGCAACTGGTAATAACGTATTTCTGACTTTGTCCGCTTCACTTTCAATTCTTCCTAAATGTGATAATAAAACAACTTTCGCCCCTTCTTTTAAAGCATATTGAATCGTCATTAAGCTTTCTTTAATTCGATTATCATCGGTAATTATTCCATCTTTAATTGGGACATTAAAATCACACCGAATAATTACCGTTTTATCTTTTAATTCAAAATCTCTAATTGTTTTCATTTTATTCTCCTTCATACGGATAAATATATTCTTTGACAAAAGTTTCAGTCACTAACACTTTTATTTCTTCTTCTAGGCCAACTGTTTCTTTTGTCAATGGATTTTGGGTTCGCTCATTATACAATCCAGCATCAACTAAATCAGCAATCGTAATAATAACAAAATCATCTACTTCTTCCAAATTAAAAACTGATTCATTTGTTTCAATATATACTTCAGCTGTTAATTTAATTGCTTTAACAAATTCCTGATATCTAACATCATCATTTTCTTTCATCGTTAAAATTAAGTTTGGAAAAACTAAAACAGCAATTATACCTAAAACAAAAATAACTGCTAATACTTCAATTAAAGTATACCCTTTCATCTTATCACTCCTATAAATCTAGCCAATATTTAGCAACTCTGACCATTTGCGCACTGTAACCAAATTCATTATCGTACCAAGCAACTACTTTGACGAATTGTTTTTGATCAGTTTCTAACACACTTGTTAATTGACCATCAACGACCGCTCCATATTTTGAACCAATAATATCACTTGAAACAATTGGATCGTAAGTAATTTTAATTGTTTCATTTTGATTTTTTTCAAACAATTGATTAATCATTTCTTTAGTTGTTTTTGTTTTTAATTGTAATACTAAATCAATTACTGAACCAGTTGTTGTGGGGACTCTAAGCGCGAAACCATCTAATTTTCCTTTTAAGTTTGGTTTTACTAGCCCAATTGCACTAGCAGCTCCGGTTGAAGAAGGTACGATGTTTGCTGCTGCTGCTCTGCCTCTCCTTGAGTTTTCGCCTTTTGGATGGGCGATATCTAAGGTTGCTTGATCATTTGTATAAGCATGAATTGTTGTCATATAGCCAATTTCAATCCCATATTCTTTGTCTAATAAATCAACCGTTGGTGCTAAGCAATTGGTGGTACAACTAGCTGCTGAAATAACCGTTTCACTGCCATCTAAAATTTGATGGTTAACATTAAAAACAATTGTTTTTAAATCGCCCTTTGCTGGTGCTGAAATTAACACTTTTTTAGCACCCGCTTTGATATGTGAACTCGCTTTTTCTAAATCAGTAAAATATCCGGTACATTCAAATACCAAATCAACATTAAGTTCATGCCAAGGAATTTCTAATGGATCTTTTTTAGCAAAAACTTTTATTTTTTTATCTTTAACAATTAAATAATCATCTTGATGACTTATTTCGTTTTCTAAATAATTACGATGACTGGTATCATATTTTAACAAATAAGCTAGTTGTGATGCATTTGTTAAATCATTAATTGCCACCACTTCAAAATCTTTTTCTCCTTCTAAAATTCGAAACACTAGTCGACCTATTCGACCAAAACCATTTATCGCTACTTTTTTCATTTTTTTCCTCCTATTCGCGAAATGCACTGCCACCAATAAATTCCCTTAAAATTGAATCTTGGGGAATTGTATCACTTGGGATGGGCAGGAAGTTTCTTAAAAAATTTATTAATCTTAATGCCTCTGGATACATATCATCTTCTTCTTCGACTGAGAAAAGAAGAGGCTCGACATAAACTTTTAAAACGGCGATTTCATAAACCAAAGCACTGTTTAAAATAACATCAGCTTCATCTTGGTAAGGGTAAATATATCTCGTTTCACCTTCTCTTATTTTCGGCCACATTCTTAACGTATCACTAGCATTATAATTACGGAACTTGTTATCACGGACCATTCTTCTTAATTTTCTTGTATCAGTTGTATGAATTCGATTATGATTATCAATGTTTAACTGGGTTAATGGTGATAAATATATTTTATATTTATGCTTTCGTTCAACCGACATTGTTAATTCTTCGTTTAAACCATGTAGTCCTTCAACAATTAAGACATCATCATGGTCGATTTGAATATATCTTTGTTGATATTCACGCTCACCTGATGCAAAATTATACTCTGGCATCCACACTTTTTCACCGTTAAACAATTTCATTAAATGTTTGTTAAACAATTCTAAATCAATTGCACCCATACATTCAAAATCGTAATTGCCCTTCTCATCTTTTGGCGTTGCTTCACGATCTTTAAAATAATTATCAAGTGATATTTCATGAGTGTTAATACCATGGCTTTGCAAATAAACAGCTAGTTTTTTAGCGGTTGTTGTTTTACCACTTGATGTTGGTCCTGCTATCAAAACAAGTTTTATTTGATTTTTATTGTTTTTTATATCATAAGCAATTTTAGAAATTTGACTATTAAAATTAGCTTCTGATAAACGAATTATTTCATCATATTTACCAGTTGTTGCTCGTTCATTTAATTCTGCGGCATTTGATATTTGTAATTTTCGACCCCATTCGGTATATTCTAAAAAAGTATCATATAATAACTGATGATAAACAAAGTCTAAGGTTACTTCTGGATTATCAATATCTGGATAATTTAGGGCAAAGCCGTTGTTTTTGATATAAGTTAATTTATATTCATTAATTTCTTTAGTGCTATAGGCCATTTCACCATAGAAATAATCATAATAATCGTCTAACCGATATAGATTGACATAACTATTACTAATATATTTTAAGACTCTTACTTTATCGATTTGATTTTTTTTACGAAAATATTTAATGGCATCATATCTTGATACATTTATTTTTGAAAAAAGAAATCCAATTCGATGGATTTTGTCCATTTCTTTTTCAATTGAAGAAACCATTGCTTCATCTAATTCAATATCTTTTATTTCACAATAAACACCCCGTTCAACTGAATGTTCAATTAATAACTCAGTTGATTCGCCTAAGATATTACGAACGGCAACAACTAACATAAAAATAGCACTTCTCGCATAAACTGAGTTACCAAACATACTACTGCGATCATAAAAATCAACTGAACAGTCTTGATTAATCCGCACTGAAAGATCGACTAAGTCATGATCAACTTTGCCGATTAAAATATCATAATTGAAGTATTGACCGAAACTCTTACTTATTTCAAAAAGGCTCGTTCCGGTTGGAAACTCTTTGGTTGCTTTATCACGAAAATTTACTTTAATTTTATTTTCCATAATTATACCTCATATCCTTTTTAATTATATCATAAAAAAAAAGAATTTTTCAATTCTTTTTAGTTTTTAGTCCACGTTCCATATTGAGTACCAGTGTATGTCCCGGCTCCTCCTATTACATAAGCTTCTCTAAAATAATTATTTTTAATTGCATAATTATTAGACATAAATAAATAGTTCCCAATGGTTACACCACCTGCCCCCATTTCAATTGACGAAAAATTATTATCTTCAAACGCATACCATCTAATTTCGGTCACACTATTTGGAATAGTAATACTTGTTAAATTATTGAAACCAAAAGCTGACGATCCTATAAAAGTTAAATTATTTGAAAGAGTAACATTTGTGAGTGTATTACTACCAAAACTTCCATTACCAATTGTTAATATATTATTTGGTATTACAACGCTCGTTAATGAATTATATCTAAATGCATAATCGGCAATCGCTGATAGCCCAGTTGAAATGGTTAAACTCGCTATTTCATTTGAGGCAAAACCATAACTACCAATTGAGGTTACATTATTAGGAATTACTAAATTAGCTAATTGATTATGTTGAAAAGCATTTGCACCAATTGCCGTTAAATTACTTCCCAAACTAATGCTACTTAATTTATTGTAGATAAATGCGCTAGATCCAATTGTTTGAAGTGAGTTGGGCAGTGAAACGCTTTCGATAATACCTTCCGAATCATAATATCGAAAAGCATTTGCACCAATTGCTGTCACCGTTACGCCATTTATCGTTCCTGGAATGGTTAAATTTTTAGGATATCCAATATGACCATTAACACTGCCACCACTCATTATCCAAAAGTCTTCTTCGGTTTTACCACTCCAATTTATAGTTCCGGTAGCAGCCCCACGAAAAGCTTCTTTACTAACAGTCGTTGCTGCTGGAATATTGATCGAGTTTGCAGTTGTAAAATTATTTTTTTCAAAAGTTAACGATGGAATGCTTCCAACCGATGATGGAATTGTAACACCGGTAATATCATTATTAGCAAAAGCTTCATCTCCAAGTGTTGTTAGGTTAGTCGGCAATGTCAAATTTATAATGTTATTGTTAGCAAAAGCTCCGTAATCAATACTTGTTACTGAATTTGGAAATGACACTGAATCAAGTTGACTTGAATAAAAGGCCAGTTCTCCAATACTAGTAACACTAGTTCCACCAATAGTTGCTGGTATTACAAAATTACTACTTGGTGCAATGTGACCATTTAATGCTCCTGAAGCAAAAATAAACATTTCTTCTTCTGTTTTACTACCCCATGTTACACTATTTGTTCCAGCAAAAGCTGATCTTCCAATTGATGTTACTGTTGCTGGAATATTAATTGTGGTAAAATTATTATTTGCAAAAGTTAAGTATCCGATTGTTGTAAGAACTGTTGGAAAGTTAACACTTGCTAATTGATTATTTTGAAAAGCATAATCACCAATCGTTGTTACGCCATCTGGTATAACTACACTTGTTAATTGACTATTTGCAAAGGCACCATACCCTATTGAAGTAACACCACTCGGAATATCAATTGTTGACAAATCATTATCCATTAGAATTCCACCCTCAATTGATGTTAATCCACTCGGTAATACTATTTCGGTTATTTGATTATCTGAAAAAGCTCTTGTTTTTATTGCTGTAACACTTTCGGGAATTCTTACCTGCGAAATATTATTACCATTAAACGAATACCTACCTATTTCCTTTATTCCATCAGAAATATATACACTTGTTAATTCTTGATATTCAAAAGCATAATCTTCAATATACTCGACATCCTCACCACCAATTTGCGTTGGAATACAAACATCTCTTGGACCATCTAGATAATAATACCATATTGTATTATCACTAAAACTAAAATACTCTTCTGGTGTTTCTACACAAACAAATTCATCTGATAAAGTACACTCTTCTTCGCTTGTTTCAGTTATGGTTATATCTTTATCATCATAACCTTTTTGAACACACCAAGTCCCATCATAAACCGCGATTGCAATTTTGCCATCACTTGTAGTTTGAATTGAACCGCTCTTTGGTTTCCTTCCACTAAATTCCAAAGGATCTCCTTCGGTTTGGACATAGTCTTCAAATGTGTATGTTTTTGCGCCAGTATCACCACTTAATGAATTTTTCATGTACTCGTTTTCAACTGTTTTCATTAATCCTCTGGCACTTGTTTCAAACGCTCCTTTTCTTGCCTCATTAATTACGTTTAAGACAATTGGCATTGCAATTAATAAAATAATTGCTAGAATTACAATTACTGCTAGTAATTCTATTAAAGTAAATCCTTTTTTCATTTTAATCCCTACTTTCACTTACAATATACTCCTTTCATTTTTTTTGTCAAGTAAAAAAAGAATTTTTCAATTCTTTTTTCAAATTCTTAATTTTGAACACACCTTACTGAATAAGCACCTGATGTCGTTGATGTATCTGACGTTGAGACCGTTGTTCCACTTTCTGTCACCCAACGATTATAAGCATAACCTCCACCAGTACTAGTACTCGTCCACCAATAGCCATGTGATCCTAATGCTGTAAAATATGTTCCTCGTCCTGCTCCAATCGCAGTAAAGTCACTCGTATTTGTTCCCCCAAAAGTTGGTGATTTAAGTTTTTGGCCCGGATTTGCTCCCAAATAATTGGTAAGCGTTGTCCATTCTGCATCACTAGGTAAATGCCATCCTGTTGGACAAGCAGAATTTGCAGCAGTAAAAGTATATAACCGACCAAACTTTGCACAAAGAGCTGTATCATCATTAAAACAAGAACCTCCACTCACATTATAATTTAAGTTTTTGGCCATCCAGTTTTGGGTACCAATTTGCACAGTTGGATATACTTGACCATCTCTTGAATCGGTCATTGTCTGTGTTGTTGCTGGTGGAATATCTTTTACGCAACGAACAGAATATTGCGCGGCCGCAACTCTGCTTCCTTCTACTATGGTTGTTGCTGTTTCAACCATGTCTTTTGCAATGCCATCTGTTCCGCTTTGTGTTCCCGTCCACCATCTTCCATATTGACCAACTTGTGTTGGTGTTGACCCACCACCGCCACCTAATGCTGTAAACTGAGTTGAATTGTTTCCACCAAAAGTTGGTGATTTAATCGCGTTTGCATTACTTCCAACATAACTAATTAATACATCCCAATCTGTTTTAGTTGCCGTATGCCACCCTAGCGGACATACCGCTGAAGCCTTTGATAATATATATAATCGCCCGTACATATTACAATAATAACTATCATTGTCAAAACATGCTGATCCCGTTCCAACATTGTAATCTATATTTTTTGCCATCCATTCCTGTGTTCCGATTTGAACAACTGGGTATGTCTTTCCGTCTCTTGGATCAGTTACATAGGTGTCTGTTTCCGGTTCATAATCTTTCATACATCGAACCGATCTTGCGGAACTTGAAATTGTGTTTGATGAAGTAACTGTCGATGTTGTTGATGTCATATTTTTTGAGTAGCCATCGCTTCCATTTCTTGTTCCAGTCCACCATCTTCCAGCCGTAGTTATTCCCGCCCACGAAGTACCACTACCTCCTCCTAAAGCCGAAAACCCGTAATTATCAGTTCCACCAAAAGCACTTGCTTTTAGTTTTGTTCCTGGATCAGTTCCAACAGAACCAATTAATGTATTCCAATCCGCCTCACTAGCAGTATGCCAACCAGTTGGGCAGACTCTAGTTGCACGACTTAAATTATACAATCTTCCATAAGTAGTACAATTAGCAGCGGTATTATTATAACACCAACTTGATACACCATTATCAATGTTATAATTTAAATTTTGCTTGAACCAACATTGATTTCCAATTTCAATTGTATTATATGTTTGACCTGAAAATACGACCGTTGCTATTTCTTGACAAGGTCCGGCGGCAATCCAACTAACACTAATTGTTTGATTCCCGGTTACATTTGTAACTGCTCCAGTACTTGTGTTTAAAGTTCCGCCACTCCCACTTGTTCTTGAAAAACTACCTACTTCAAAACTGGTTCTCGTACATGCTGGCGCTGCTGATGTAGTATTATAATCAACCGTTCTAGATGATGGCACACACGTTCCACCATTGCCGTCATATGTTACCGTGTACGTGTTTATCGTCCAATTTGCTCTAATTGTCATGTCTTGCTGAACATTGCTACAAATACCAGTTGATGGAGTGAACGTCCCCGCACAACTACCCACGCTTACTGTATACCCACTTAAAGTATATCCACTTCTTGAACAACTCGATCCAACCGATCCATTACCGTGTGTAACTCCTTCACCACCTGGATTACATGTACCACTGTTAGCATTATAAGTTATCGTATACACTTTAAGGCTAAAGTTAGCTTGAACGGTTAAATTACCAGTTACACTTAACACTTCACCAGTAAATATTTCTAAAATTCCGTTTGAGCCTCCTACCGTTATCGAAAAATGTGATAAATCATAACCGGTACTTGCCGTTGCACTCGGTGCAGCAGCTGTTCCACCATGTGAAACAGTTCTTGAACTTGGTGTTATGCTTCCACCAGTCCCTGCTGTATATGAAATAGTATATTGATTAATTGCAAAATTTGCTCTAATTGTTTGATTTCCAGTTACATTTGTGACTGCTCCCGTACTTGTATTTAGTGAACCTCCACTACCTAAAGTTCTTTCAAATTCAACAAGATGGTAACCAGTATCAGCCGTATGCCCTGGCGCATCAGATGTTCCACCATGACTTACCGTTCTTGATGAAACAGTAACTGAACCACCAGTACTTGCTGTATATGAAACGGTATATGTATTAATTGTAAAATTAGCACGAATTGTTATTGCTTCTCTAACACTACTACAAATACCAGTACTAGTACTAAAGGTTCCATTACAAGTTCCGCTTTCAATTGTATAATTAACAAACGAATAACCGGTACTTGGTGTTGCACTTGTTCCAATGTTAGCTAAATTCCAGTTAACTGATTCACTACTTGGATTAACACTTCCACCAGTACTTGCAGTATATGAAACTGTATACTGATTAATTGTCCAGTTGGCAGTTATTGTTTGATTCCCTGTCACATTTGTAACCTCTCCGGTACTTGTATTTAGCGTTCCACCACTTCCACTTGTTCTTGAAAAACTAGATGCTGTATAGCCTGTTCTTGAACAAGATGGTGCAGCTGATGTTGTATTATAATTAACTGTTCTTGAAGTTGGTATACATGTTCCACCATTTCCAGCATACGTTACGGTATAGGTATTTATTGTAAAGTTTGCTCTGATTGTCATTATTTCTCTAACACTACTACAAATACCAGTACTATTATTAAATGTTCCACTACAAGTTCCACTTGTAATTGTATAATTAACAAACGAATATCCGGTACTTGGACTTGCACTTGTTCCAATATTAGCTGAACTCCAATTTACTGATTCACTACTTGGATTAACACTTCCACCAGTACTTGCGGTATATGAAACAGTATAAGTATTAATCGTGAAATTAGCTCTTACTGTCATATGACCAATTACATTTGTAACTGCTCCGGTACTTGTATTTAATGTTCCATTACCACTACCACTTGTAATTTCAAAATTGACAAAACTATATTCAGCATTGGCACTATGTCCTGGTGCTGCTGAATTGCCACCATGCGTTACTGTTCTTGAGGCTGTATTAACGACACCACCAGTTGAAGCAACATAAGAAACCGTATATTCATTTAAAGTAAAGCTTGCTTCAATCGTCATATTACCAATTACATTTGTAACATTACCAGTTGATGTATTTAAATCACCATTACCAACGCCACTTACGGCTGTATAATGTGAGAATGTATATCCTGGATCAACTGTTATTGTTGGTGTTGTTGATGATCCCCCATGAGTCACAGTTCTGAAGGTTGGATTAAACGATGCACCTTGATTTGATTGATAATTAACGGTATATGAATTAATTGTAAAGTTTGCTCTTACCGTAATTGCTTCTCTAACGCTACTACAAACTCCAGTAGCTCCGCTAAATGTTCCGTTACAAGCTCCACTTTCCAGCGTATAATTTGTAAAACTATACCCAGTACTTGGATTTGCAACCGTTCCATTGTTAGCTGAATTCCAATTAACTGATTCACTACTTGGATTAACACTTCCACCGGTTCCTGCTGTGTATGAAACAGTATAACTATTAATTGCAAAATTTGCTCTAATTGTTTGATTTCCTGTTACATTTGTAACTGCTCCCGTACTTGTATTTAAAGTTCCACCACTTCCACTTGTTCTTTCAAAGTTAACAAAATGATAACCAGTATTAGCGGTATGTCCCGGTGCTGCTGAGTCACCACCATGACTTACCGTTCTTGATGGAACAGTAACTGAACCACCAGTACTTGCTATGTATGAAACAGTATAACTATTAAGCGTAAAGTTTGCTTGAATAGTCATCGCCCCGGTTACGCTTGTAACTGCTCCGGTACTACTATTTAAAGTTCCATTACCAGCACCACTAGTAACGGTGAAATTAAAGAATGTATATCCGGTTGTTGCTGTTGGTGTAACAGCTGCTGATGTACCACCATGATCTACTAATCTTGAGGTTGGTGATACACTTCCACCTGTTCCGACTGTATATGAAACAGTATATTGATTTATTTCAAAATTTGCTCTAATTGTCTGATTTCCTGTTACATTTGTAACTGCTCCCGTACTTGTATTTAGTGAACCACCACTACCTGAAGTTCTTTCATAGTTAACAAAATGATAACCAGTATTAGCGGTATGTCCTGGTGCATCAGATGTTCCACCATGACTTACCGTTCTTGATGAAACAGTAACGGTTCCACCAGTACTTGCTGTATATGAAACAGTATAACTATTAAGCGTAAAGTTTGCTTGAATAGTCATCGCTCCAGTTACATTTGTAACTGCTCCGGTACTACTATTTAAAGTTCCATTACCTGCACCACTAATAACTGTGAAATTAGCAAAAGAATATCCAGTAGTTGCTGTTGGCGTGACCGCTGCTGACGTTCCACCATGATCTACTACTCTTGAGGTTGGTGATACACTTCCGCCTGTTCCTGCGGTATATGAAACAGTATATTGATTTATTTCAAAATTTGCTCTAATTGTTTGATTTCCAGTTACATTAGTTACTGCTCCAGTAGTTGTATTTAAAGAACCACCACTACCACTTGTTCTTTCAAAATCAACAAAGTGGTAACCAGTATTAGCGGTATGCCCTGGTGCTGCTGAATCACCACCATGACTTACCGTTCTTGATGAAACTGTAACTGAACCACCAGTCCCTGCAGTATAAGAAACAGTATAAGTGTTAATCGTAAAATTTGCTCTTACGGTAATTGCTTCCCTAACGCTACTACATATTCCAGTACTACTACTGAACGTTCCATCACAACTGCCACTTTCAATACTAAAATTAGTAAAACTGTATCCGGTATTTGAATTTGCTGTAGTTCCACTATTAGCTGAATCCCAATTTACTGATTCTGAACTTAATGTGACACTACCACCAGTTCCTGCGGTATATGAAACCATATAACTATTAATTGTAAAATTTGCTCTTACTGTTATATAACCAATAACATTAGTTACTTCACCAGTACTAGATTCTAATATGCCGTTCCCAGCACCACTTATAACCGAATAATGTGAGAAGGTATACCCCGTATTAGTTCCATATCCTGGAGCAGCCGATGTTCCGCCATGCGTTACAACTCTTGATGCAGTATTAACCGAACCACCAGTCCCTGCTGTATATGAAACCGTATATTCATTTAAAACAAAACTAGCTTCAATCGTCATATTTCCGGTTACATTGGTTACATTACCAGTTTCTGTATTTAAATTTCCATTTCCAACACCACTTACGGCTGTATAATGTGAAAAAGTATATCCTTCTTCTATCTCTACATTTGGTGTTGTTGCATCACTACCATGATTAACTGTCGTAAAATTTGGACTGAAGGTTGCACCTTGATTTGATTGATAATTAACAGTATATTGTCTAATTGTAAAATTAACTTGAACGGTCATATTCCCAGTTATATTGTTAATTGTTCCATTTGCTAAATTTAAATTACCATTACCAGCACCCTCAATAACTGTAAAATTAGTAAAATCATACCCATTATATTCAATTACATCAGGTCCTAAAACAAGTCCGCCTTCTAATACTTTTTTTGATAAAGGGGTTACATTTCCACCAGCGGCAGGCTGATAAAGAATTGTATATACTCTTGGTGATGTCACTTCAATTATTTCATCAGTTTCAACACCAGCAATTCTTATCCGAAAAGAATAAATTGCATTTGCTTCTAAATCATTAAAGATACTTGATGCTTGCCAGTTTATTCCATCATTACTATACTCAACGTTCGGACCTGAAACAGTTGGAAGTGTTGCCGTCAATGTTTCATTTTCTTGCAATGTCCACTCAATTAAACCAGCAAAATCTGTTATTTCACAATCACCATCAATATCATTTAACCTTGTAACTGTTACTTCTTTATTATTGAAAGCTTTTTGAACACACCAAAAACCATCAGTAATTGCAAGTTGTACCTTACAATTATTATTGATTACTACCTTTCCACCTTCAGGAACTTTTCCACTAAAATTAAGAATATCTTCGGAGGTGATTTCCCCTTCTTCAAAAAAAACTTCCGTAATTTTTGAATCACCCTTGACTAAATTAACCATACAATCATTTTCGGCAGTTTTTAATATCCCATAAGCGCTTGACTCAAACGCTCCCTTTCTTGCTTCAGCAATTACATTTAAAACAATTGGTATTACAATCATAATAATAACTGCTAAAATAATAATCGTTGCTAATAACTCAATTAATGTAAATCCTTTTATTCTTTTGCGTTTTTTTATTTTTTTCATTTTCTCCCTACCTTCTAATTATTATAATACTCCGGCTGTGTAAATTTAACTGTGTAATTTCAGTTTTTATTTACTCCTTCTCTATATT
>CAYGGG010000004.1:0-31504 GCA_964349455.1 uncultured Muribaculaceae bacterium
ATTCATTAATTAAAGAAAAATTTTCTTTTAAAATAATAAATTCATCATTTGTAAATTCAAAAGTAAACGGGATTAATAAATTAATTTTATTCACACTTTTTAAAGCTAATTCTTCTCTAATTTTTTCATAATTAATTCTTTCATTAGCAGCATGTTGATCAATAAGATACATTCCTGCTTCATTTTGGGCGATAATATATGTTCCAAATAAGGCAGCAACTGGTTCAATATCTGGTAATGTCTCTCTTTCTTGCGGATGATCGTCAATTAATTTTTCTTCTTTTGAAAATTCTTCTTTTACTTCACTAACCAAAAAGTCAAATTGCGTTTGTACCGTATTTTCATTTTTTACTTTCAAAATAAATTGTTTTACCCCTAGTTTTTCTTCAATTGCTTTTTTAATTAATTCTTTTAATTCTTCAAATTTACTAAACTTAATATCCTGTTTTGTTGGATGAATATTAACATCAGTTAAAATTGGATCAACTTTTATTTTTAAAATAACAATTGGATATAAATTATCTGGTTTATACGTATAATACGCATCATTAATTGTTTTATTTAATTCAACATTACGAACAACTCGTTGATTAACAATCGTAATAATGTGATTTCGATTTGAGCGATTTATTTGTGGTTTAGAAACAAATCCACTAATTTGATAATCAGCATTTTCATCATTAACCAATAACATTTCTTTTGCAACTTCGTGACCATATATATTCATAATTACCTTGTGCAAATCATTACTACCATCGGTTTGTAAAATAGTTTTGCCATCATTTTTTAATAAAAATTTAACGTTTGGATGCGAAAAAGCAAAGCGATTTACTAATGATGCCACATTTGCTAATTCCGTATACAAACTTTTTAAATACTTTAGTCTTGCCGGCGTATTATAAAAAAGATTTTTTATTACGATAACCGTTCCTTTCCTGGCATCAGCTTTTTCAACTGTTTCAATTTTACCCCCATTAATCAATATTTTCGTCCCGATTTCACCTGTTGACGTGATTAATTCAACTTGACTAACACTCGCAATCGAAGCTAATGCTTCGCCACGAAAGCCCAATGTTTTAATATGATATAGATCATCTTCATTAATAATTTTGCTAGTTGCATGTCTTGAAAAGGCCATTTTAGCATCTTTTTCATCCATTCCTTCACCATTATCAATTACTTTTATTTCTTTGGTCCCCGCTTCTTTTAATTCAATTTTTATTAAATCACTACCAGCATCTAATGCATTTTCAACTAATTCTTTAACAACTGAAGCTACTTTTTCAACTACTTCCCCAGCCGCTATCTTATTTGCTAATATTTGATCCATTATTTTTATTTTACTCATTTATTTCACTCCCTAACCTTTTTCTTAAATTCATTAATGCTTTTTTATTTATTATTTCTAATAATTGCTCATCGGTTGCTTTTTTAATCGCCCCGACTGAACCAAATCGCTTTAATAGTTTTTGTTTACTCTTTAAACCAATTAACGGAATATCATCTAAAGCACTTTTTATGCTTTCTTTGCTACGGATTTGCCGGTGGTAATTAATTGTAAAGCGATGTACTTCTTCTTGCATCAAAGCAATAAAGCGATATAATTGACTGTTTTTTTCTAATATAATTTTTTGATTATTAAAAACTAGTCCCTCTGTTTGATGTTTGTTATTTTTATATATTCCGACTACTAATATTTTTAAATTAAGTTTTTCTAAAACACTTTTAGTAACATTAACATGACCAATTCCACCATCAACCATAATTAAATCTGGTTTTTCTAAACTATCAAAAAGAACCCGAAAATAACGCCGATAAATAACTTGTTTTAAACTATCATAGTCATCAAGTTTTTCTTTTATTTTAAACTTTCGATAGTTTTTTTTCAAGGGGGTCATTTGTTCAAAAACAATCATTGCCGAAACTGAATATGAACCAAATAAGGTTGAATTATCAAACAGTTCAATTCGATTTAATTGTTTTAAATTTAAAAGATTTTTTAATTCTAAATTGGTTTTTTCTTTTTCAGTTAAATTTTTTATTTTTTCATCATAATACAATTTTGCATTTTGATTAGCCATTTCAATTAATCCCCTTTTAGAACCTTTAATTGGTTTTTTTACTTTTATATTCAAGTAATTTTCTAAAGTTTTAGTTTCATAATCAATCAAAATTTCATTTGGTTTAACACGATTTTGATAAAATTGACTAATATAGCTACTTATTTCTAAATCAACCACTTCAAATAAATAATTTTCAAAATGATTAATTTTGCCCCCTCTAATAAAGGCAACATGGAGTGCTATGAAATTGTCTTTAAAATAATAACCGAAAAGATCAATTGCAATTAAATCTTTAATTTCAACTTTTTGTTTTTCTAAAACCACTTCAATATAATTTAATAATTCTTTTAATTCTAATGCTTTTTCATAATCTAAATTGGTACTTGCTAAAAGCATTTCATTTTTTATTTTTAAAACGACTGCTTGATAATTTCCATTTAAAAAATTAATAATTTCTTTTTCAATTTTTTTAATTAATTCAAAATTAATTTCATTTATACAAAAACCCAAACATTGATTAATATGATAATACAAGCATGCTGAATTAGGAATTTTTTGACATTTTGGCAAGGGATATATCTGATTTAATAAATTTACAACTTTTCTTGCGGCATAAACATTTGGATAAGGCCCGAACAAATGCGCGGTTTCTTTCTTTTTGTTTAAACGTCTAACAATTCTTAGTTTTGGCACTTTTTCACTAGTAAGTTCAATATATGGATATGATTTATCATCTCTAAGTAAAATATTATATTTTGGTGAATATTTTTTGATTAAATTTAATTCTAAAATTAATGCTTCAGTTTCATTTGCAACCACGAAATACGCAATATCTTTGATTTCTGATACTAATTTTGCGGTTTTACCAAATTGTTTTTTAGCAAAATATGAAGCTACTCTTTTTTTAATATTTTTTGCTTTACCAACATATATAATAAAATCTTCATTATTTTTAAATAAATAACAGCCCGGTTTATTTGGTAAATCTTTTTTCATTTTATCACCTATTTTTTTATTACTTTTTCACCATATTTTTGATATAAATGGTCAATTGTTTGATTTAGTTTTTTATTTTTTTGAAGTTGATTTATATCTTCAAATAAAGACATTTGATAATGGTCTGAAAAAATTAATTGATCAACTCTTACACCTAACAAGCGAACAGCTTGATGATTCCATTTTTCAAGAAAAAGCTTTTTTACAATTTGTTTTATTTCTTTTGTTTCATCAGTTGCATTTTTTAATTTTTTTTGATGATTTGTTGTTTTAAAAAAAGCATCTTTAATTGTAATCCCAATCACATATGCAAGTTGTTTTTGCATTCTTAATTGATATGCTACTTTTTCAGTTAATTGAAATAATTGATCAATTAAAAATTTCTCATCGTCATAATCTTGATCAAATGTTTTACTACTGCTAATACATTTATTACAATTATTATTGACTTCAACTAACGAATAATCAATTCCTTTGGCCATATCTATTAAACTTTGTGAACGATTTTTAAAATATTTTCTTAATTTAGTTTCTTCGTAATTTGCTAAATCAGCAATTTGATAAATGCCAATTTTTTTTAATAAAAGGTTTGTTTTTTTACCAACGCCAAATAAATCAGAAATATTTAAAGGATATAGTTTATTTTCAATTTCATTGTCATATATTGTATTTATTTTGTTTGGTTTTTCAAGATTAGAGGCCATTTTAGCACATAGTTTATTATTACCAATGCCAATGTTTACCGTAAAACCTAATTGATTAAATATTTCTTTTTGAATTTTTAATGCGAAATCAAGTTCATTTCCATATAGTTTTTTAACTGGTGTATAATCAATAAAACATTCATCAATTGAAAATATTTCTAGATCAGGCGTGTATTTTTCAAAATATGAAAATAACTTATTAGACATTTCGCTATATAACTCGTAATTGGGTGGATAAACCTTCAATTTGGGACATTTGCGCAATGCTTGATAAATTGTTTCCCCAGTAATAATATTACATTTCTTGGCCTTATCTGATTTGGCCAAAACAATTCCATTTCTAGTATCTTTATGACCACCAATTACCGATTCAATATTTCGAATATCAAAGTGATTTTTTTTTAATAAATCAACTGCTGTCCATGATAAAAAAGCATTATTAACATCAATATGAAAAATTACTCTTTTCATTGAATCACCACTAATATCATAACATAAAAAAAGCACAAATTGTGCTTCTTATTGATCCCATTTCCAAATGGTACTAAAGTTCCAACCAACATAAGTTGTTGCTGCTTCATGAGGATAAGTCATTTGCGCAGTTGTCCTTGGTAGGCCTCTTCCATCATTGTCAGAATATCCAGAAGTTTGTTGATTATAATAAGAATTTTCTGGAAGTGGATCGCTCCAGCTAATACCAATAAATCCACCCATATCGCTATTTCCTGTAACAATTCCAAAACTATAACAATTATTAATATTATCATTATACAACCAACCAACAAACCCGCCACCTTCTACATCAGCTACTACATTACCAGTTGCGTAGGAATTACTAATATTACCATCATTATCACCTGCAAAACCACCAATTCCCATACAATCAGTTAATTCACAAATTACATTACCAGTTGCATAAGAATTATTTACCATACCATAGATACTCCCCGTAAACCCCCCTATTGAATAAAGACCGTTACTTCCCTCATAATCTAATGTAACATTACCAGTACTAAAACTATTATTAATCTCTCCATTAATGCGTCCAGCAAATCCACCTAGAAAATAAGGTCCACTAGTTGAAAGTCCTCTTTGAACACCAATTACATTCCCAGTTGCATAAGAATTATTAATTTCTTCATTATATCCAAATCCAATTAACCCACCGGTATCATAAGAACCTGTCACATCACCAGTGGCAAATGAATTTTCAATTATTATACCACCGCTATCGCCTACTAAGCCACCAACCGCCCCACTATCAGTTGTAACATCGACTGCTGAAGAAGAATTAATTATTTTTACATAATATCCATATCCAACTAAGCCACCAATTCCATAGCCTCCTCCTGTTTGCCCCGGTGCATCCGTACTTGATAAAATAGTTCCTCCTCTAACATGACAATTATCAATTAAAGTCCAGTCTTCTTCTAAAGGAGGATTCATCCAATCACCATCAGCCCATCCTAATAGTCCTCCAATTCCTTGTGACCCTCTTAAACTTATATTATCTAACATTATATTTTTAAATGTTGCTTCTTCAGCCATACCAAATAATCCCAACACTTGTTCCCCAAGAGAATTGCTAAATAACCCCGTTATTTGTGTTAAATTATCAATTATATAATTATTACCGTCATAAATGCCTGTAAAAACATTAGCCCCACCATAATCAACTGATAAGCCAATTGCCCGCCAATCAGCATAGCCACTTAGATCAATATTAGCTACTTGAATATATTTTTTATCAAGTCCAGCTGTATAAGTTCCCTCCCAAGTTGTTCCAGAACCATAGGTTGCTGCTGAATTGTTTCTTAAATTATTTAATTCAGCTGCGGTTGCAATTGGAATATAACTTTCATTATTAACCATTTCCGTAATTACCGAATTTGAGTAAAGAGGTCCAACTGGATATTCAAAATCTAAATCAATTCCATCCTGCCACTGCAAATAAGGGTACGGATATAGTTCCACAACCTCACCCAAACTACAAGTCCCATCATATTCAACAATTGTAACTTCTTTTTCGGTATAGTTTTTCTTAACACACCAATTATCATCATGAATTGCCATTGCTACTTGACAAGTATCATCAACATAAATTGTTCCTTCTTTTGCCCCTTTACCAGAAAAATCTAGTGTTTCTCCAGTCATTTCCCAATCAAGAAAATCAACTTCTCGTTCACCGGAAACTCCTGAAACTAATTGTGCCATACATTCATTCTCAGCCGTTTTAGCTATCCCAATTGCCGTTGACTCAAACGCCCCCTTCCTTGCTTCTGAAATAACATTCAAGACAATTGGCATTGCAATTAATAAAATAATTGCTAAAATTACAATTACTGCCAATAATTCAATTAAAGTAAATCCTTTTTTCATATTCCCTCCTTTATTTTCTTTCATTATACCATACATTTTTTTACTTTGGCATCACATAAATTTCAATATACTTGATTTTTCGATCATTTTTTCTAATTTCGGTTTTAAAATGTTTAATTCGATTATTAATTATTCTTAAAGACAGTTTACCATTCATTTTAATTTCAGCATATAATTTAGAGTAAGGCCCTGATTTTAAAATTATAATATCTTTTACTTCAAAAACATCCTTATCAATTAAAAAAATATCTTTAATTATTTTTATCTTTTCTTTACAAACCTCTTTTTCGCCAATAATATCACTAACATTTTCTAAAATAACATCAAAACCGGTTTTAAAAATAAATCCAGAAATAATAATCGCACCAATCTTATCCATGTAAGAAAACAAAGAACTAAATTGTGCGAAGTAAGTTAAAGCAACTAACAATAAAGCAACCCCCGAACTTAACACATCTGATCTTGTTTCTTTGGCCAATGCTTCAATTATTGTATTATTAGTTTCAATTGATTTTTGAAATAAAAATCTTGTAAAAAAGAATTTACAAAACATTACCATAAGAATTACGATTAATACCAATAAATTTGGTCTTGTAATTGTAAGATTAATAATGTTAATGACTAATAGAATACCGATCATAATAATAAACAAACCAATAAAAATGGAAGTTAAATATTGAACCATTCCATAACCATATGGATGTTTTCGATTAGCCGGTTTTCTCGATACTTTATCACCAATTAAAGCCATAATATTAGTAAGTAAATAACTAGAAGTGTGAATTCCATCAACGACAACTGCTTTTGATTTTGCAAGCAAACCAAAAACAACTTGGGTAATTGAAAAAACCAAATTAACTAAAATTGCCAATAAAATGATATTTGTCTCTTTTTTCATCATTTTCACCTATTTTAATTATATAACATTTATTTACTTATTTTATCTTTTTATTATCACTTTACAAAAAAAAGATGTAAATACACCTTTTAAATTAAATCTTGTTCTAAAACATCTAGCGGTTCCTCATCATATCTTTTTACCATTAATTCATATTCAACATTATTATAATGTTTAGAACCAGTTCCCGCTGGAATTAGTTTTCCAATAATAACATTTTCCTTTAAACCAGTTAAATAATCAACTTTTCCATTCAATGCTGCATCGGTTAGAACTCTCGTTGTTTCTTGAAAAGCAGCTGCTGATAAAAATGAATCCGTTTCCAAAGAAGCTTTCGTAATTCCCAAAATAATTGGTCTTCCCGTTGCCGCTACTTTATTTTCCAAAATCAACCCTTTATTTTCTTCCGTAAAACGATAAATATTAACAATCGCTCCTGGTAAAAAGCTTGCATCTCCAGAATTAATAATTTTAATTTTTGAAATCATTCTTTTTACTATTATTTCAATATGTTTATCAGAAATATCAGCCCCTTGTGCGCGATAAACTTTTTGTATTTCTTTTAAAATATACATTTGAACCGTAATCGGATCAGTTGCTGATAATAATTCCTTAACACTAATAATTCCTCTTGTTAAAACTTGGCCAGCTTTTACTTCATCATTTTCTTTAACCGTCGGAATACCAAAGAATCCATATTGAGTCGTGTGCTCTTTAACTTCAACATCGTTTTTAACACTAATAAAATATTGTTGTCCCTCTTGTCTAATTTCACTAACAATCCCATTTATTTCAGCAATTGTTGCTTTTCCCTTTGGTGTTTTTGCTTCAAACAACTCAATTACCCGTGGTAACCCTTGCGTAATATCATCACTTCCAGCTACTCCACCAGTATGCATTGTTCGCATTGTTAATTGCGTTCCAGGTTCTCCGATTGATTGAGCAGCAATAATTCCGACCGCTTCCCCAACTTCAACGATTGTTCCGGTTGCTAAATTACGACCATAACATTTTTTACAAAGCCCATTTTTAGTTCGACAAGTTAAAACACTTCTAATATGAACTTTTTCAATTCCGGCTTTGATTATTTTTTCGGCAATTTGTTCCGTAATATAAACATCTTTGTCAGCAATCATTTCTTTTGTTTTTAAATCAATAATTTTCTTTGAAGCAAATCGTCCAATAATTCTTTCGATTAAGGGCTCGATTATTTCATCACCATTTTTAAAGTCTTCAACCAATACCCCATTATCTGTTTTACAATCTTCTTCACGAATAATAATATCTTGTGAAACATCAACTAATCTTCTCGTTAAATAGCCCGCTTCAGCTGTTTTTAAAGCTGTATCAGCCAGTCCTTTTCGCGCACCATGAGTTGATAAGAAAAACTCAGAAATAGTAACACCATCAGCAAATGATGAAATAACGGGTATTTCAATATTCTCACCAGTTGGTTTAATAAATAAACCACGCATTCCCACCAATTGCGAATAACTTAGAATATTTAATCTTGCTTTTGAAAGCATCATCATTGAAATGGAATTATAACAATCATTTTTAACAATTGCGTTTAATTCATCTTCAATCCTGGCTCTAACACCATTCCATTCCTTAATAACACCACGATATCTTTCATCTTCAGTCATTAAACCTCTTTTGGCATTTTTATTAATTAAGTCAACCCGGGTTTGCGTCTCATCAATAAACTTTCCTTTTGTCTTAATTTCATGCAAATCTGATAAAGCAATTGAAAGTCCTGATAAAGTTGAATATTTGAATCCTAAATCTTTCATTTTATCTAGCAATACTGATGTCTCAGTTGTATAATATCTTTTGTAAATTTGGGCGACAATCTGCCCTAAAGCACCTTTATCCAATGCTTCGGGAATTTTTATTTGTTTAATTGCCTTTTTAATATCTTCACCACTTTTAATAAAATATTTAGATGGTGTTGCTCGTTCAATATTTTCAATTGAGCCATCATTAACAAATTGAAAAGTATCTGGAAAAATTTCATTAAAAATCAATTTGCCAGCCGTTGTTGCTAAATACATTCCATAATATTGATCTAAAAAGATTTTATAACGGAATGATACAACTGGAACTGCAATTCTTGTATGTAATGTAATTTCTTTTCGCTCATAAGCCATAATTGCTTCGTTAGCATCTTTAAAAACACGCCCTTCGTGTGGTTCATTATCTTTTTCAACGGTTAAATAATAATTTCCTAAAACCATATCCTGACCTGGTGCAACAATTGGTTTACCATCTTTTGGACTTAAAATATTATTGCTACCTAACATTAATATTCTTGCTTCAGCTTGTGCCTCATTAGTAATTGGAACATGAACTGCCATTTGATCTCCATCAAAATCGGCATTAAAAGCAACACAAACTAATGGGTGTAGTCTAATTGAACGACCTTCAATTAATTTGGGCTGGAAAGCTTGAATACCAAGTCGATGTAAAGTTGGCGCTCGGTTTAACAAAACCGGATGTTCACTTATTTTTTCTTCAACAATATCCCAAACTCTTGAATCATAAGATTCAATCATTCGCTTCGCGGCTTTAATATTAGCGGCAATTTCTTTTTTTACTAGACCATTAATTACATGTGGTTTAAACAATTCCAAAGCCATTTCTTTTGGAATCCCACATTCATACATTTTTAAATTTGGCCCTACTACAATAACTGAACGGCCTGAATAATCAACTCTTTTACCTAATAAATTTTGACGGAACCGCCCTTGTTTTCCCTTCAACAAACTTGATAAAGACTTTAACGGCCGATTTCCCGGGCCGGTAATATTACGCCCTCTTCTTCCGTTATCAAACAAAGCATCAACTGCTTCTTGGAGCATTCTTTTTTCATTTTGAATAATAATTGATGGGGCTCCTAAATCAATTAATTTTTTCAATCGATTATTTCGATTAATAACTCGACGATATAAATCATTTAAATCACTCGTTGCAAAGCGACCCCCATCTAATTGAATCATCGGTCTTAATTCCGGTGGAATAACCGGTAAAACAGTTAACACCATCCACTCTGGACGATTACTTGATTCTAAAAACCCATTTAAAACTTCTAATCGTTTTATTAATCTAAGTCTTTTTTGTGAATCAGTATCTTTAATTTCAGCAATTGCTACTTTTATTTCGCCAACTTCTTTTGCTAAATCAACTTGTCCTAATAATTCACGAATTGCTTCAGCACCCATTCCGACACGAAAACTATTACCGTATTTTTCATAAAAAACACGATATTCCTTATCAGAAATAGTTTGTTTTTTTTCTAATGGTGCCGATCCCGGATCTAAAACAATATAAGAAGCAAAATATAATACTTCTTCTAGTTCACGTGGTGAAATATCTAAAACAAGCCCCATTCTTGATGGTACACCTTTAAAAAACCAAATATGCGAAACTGGTGTTGCTAGTTCAATGTGTCCCATTCGTTCACGCCGAACTTTCGACCTTGTTACCTCAACCCCACAACGATCACAAATAATGTTTTTGTATCTTAATTTTTTATATTTACCACAAAAACATTCATAATCTTTTGTTGGACCAAATATTTTTTCACAATAAAGACCATCTTTTTCCATTTTTAAAGTACGGTAGTTTATTGTTTCTGCTTTAGTAATCTCGCCATAAGACCATTCTAAAATTCTTTCTGGTGAAGCAATGCAAATTTTTAAACCTTCAAATTTATTAATATCCATTATTCCACCTCCTCCTTCGAATCTTCTAACTCCATTGCTCGGGCAATTTCATTTTCAACATCAGCAATCACAACTGCACTGTCTTTTTCTGATTCTTCTAATTGTTTTAAATCAATGTTTACGCCACCCTCATCAATCACATTAACATCTAGTCCTAACGCCTGAAATTCTTTCATTAACACTCTAAACGACTCAGGAATACTTGATTTTGGCGGTCTTTCACCTTTTACTAAGGCTTCATAAGTTTTAACACGACCAATTACATCATCAGATTTTGTTGTCATAATTTCTTGTAAAATGTGTGCTGCTCCATAACCATATAGGGCCCAAACTTCCATTTCACCAAATCTTTGTCCACCAAATTGAGCTTTTCCACCTAGTGGTTGTTGAGTTACTAATGAATAAGGTCCAGTTGATCTAGTATGTAGTTTATCATCAATTAAATGCAATAATTTACTCATGTACATAACCCCAACACCAACTTCATTTTCAAAACCTTCCCCAGTTCGCCCATCAATTAAACGAACTTTTCCACTTACGCTTAATTTTGCTTCCTTTAATGCATCTAAAATTTCTTCTTTTGTTGCTCCTGAAAAAGCCGGAGTAGCAACATGATAATTCAGTTTTCCAGCGGCTGCCCCTAAATGCATTTCCAAAACTTGACCAATATTCATTCTCGCTGGCACTCCAAGTGGATTCAATAAAACATCAATTGGTGTCCCATCTTCCATATATGGCATATCTTCTTCTGGCATTACTAATGAAATAACCCCTTTATTACCATGACGCCCTGCCATTTTATCACCAACACTAATTTTTCTTTTTTGAACAATATAAACTCTTACCATTGTCGTTACGCCAGCTGGTAAATCATCAGCATCATCTTTTGTAAATAATTTTACTTCGTGAACTATTCCACCACCACCATGTTGTACCCTTAATGATGTGTCACGTACTTCTCTTGCTTTTTCACCAAAGATAGCATGTAATAATTTTTCTTCTGCAGTTAATTCTACCATTCCTTTTGGCGTTACTTTTCCAACTAAAATATCACCATCTTTAACTACTGTTCCAACTCGAACAATCCCATTTTCATCTAAATTTTTCCTTGCATCTTCACCGACATTGGGAATATCTCTGGTAAATTCTTCTGGCCCCAATTTAGTTTCACGACATTCAATTTGATAATCAGCGATATGAATTGAAGTATAAATATCATCTTTTGCTAATCTTTCATTTAAAATTACTGCATCTTCATAATTATAACCATCAAAATTCATAAAGGCAACAATTATATTTTTACCTAAAGCAATTTCGCCTTTATCAGTTGATGGCCCATCGGCAATAACCATATCTCGTTTTACTTTTTCCCCTTTTTTAACAATTGGAATTTGATGATAACAAGTTCCATGATTACTTTTTTCATAATTATCAAGATAATATATATCCTGACCTTTTTTATTTTTGATTATGATTTTTTTGGCATCAACATATTCAACTTCACCATCAGCTTTCGCAATTACCAATGCTCCTGATGCTCTTGCAGCAATCGCTTCAATTCCGGTTCCAACAAAAGGTGCTTCACTTTTCATTAAAGGAACTGCTTGTCTTTGCATATTTGTCCCCATCAATAAACGTTTACCATCATCATGCTCAAGAAATGGAATACTACTTGTTGTAATTGAAATAATTTGCTGTGCTGATACGTCAACATAATCAACCATATTAGTATTAACCATTAAGTTTTCACCGTTATGTCTTACCAAAACACGTTCTCCAGTTAATTCATTTGCTTCATTAACAGCAATTGCTGCCTGTGAAATATAATGTTCCAATTCCTCATCAGCTGCCATATAAACTATTTCATCAGTTAATTTTTTATCAACAACCTTGCGATAAGGTGTTGTAATAAAACCATATTCATTTACTACGGCATAGCTTGACAAAGAAGAAATTAAGCCGATGTTTGGTCCTTCTGGTGTTTCAACAGGGCAGACGCGTCCGTAGTGTGATGAATTAACATCACGAACGTCTAAACCAGCTCGATCTCTAGTTAAACCACCAGGCCCAAGACATGTTAAACGACGACGATGTCCTAACTCTGCCATTGGATTTGTTTGATCCATAAATTGCGACAATTGACTACTTCCAAAAAATTCTTTCATCGCGGCTGTCAATGGTCTAATATTAATTAATTTTTTTGGTGTTGCATCCGTTAAATCTTGAGTGGCCATCCGCTCTCTAATTACTCGTTCAATTCTTGAAACACCAATTCGGAATTGATTTTGTAATAATTCACCAACTTGCTTTACACGACGATTAGATAGATGATCTATTTCATCAAATTGGCCAATTCCTTCATGTAAATTTAAGTAATAAGAAAGTGAAGCATATATATCGGGAATTGTTATTCGTAAACTATCAATACTTTGATCATTTCCAATTATTGGAATGATTCGCTCACTATCATCTTTTGCATAAACATTCACTACTTGAATCATATTATAAGTATCTAATTCCTCATTAACCGCTACTTTTTGAAGTCCAAAACCTTGTTTTAAGGCTTCTCTTAATTGAACAATATTTTCACGCGTAATCATTGTATCTTTTTTTAAGATAATTTTATTTTTAATTTTAATCGGTTCTGCTAATACCAATCCCATTAAGCGATTTGCAACATTTAATTTTTTATTAAATTTATATCTTCCGACTCTTGCTAAATCATATCGAAATTGATCAAAAAAACGACTAATTAATTGATTTTTAGCGCTATCCAAAGTAGAGGGTTCACCAGGTCTTAATTTTGAATGAAGATCAATTAACGCTTCAGAAGTATTTTTATTATCATCGCGCGTTAAAGTCTTTAAGATATATTCGTTTTCACCAAAAAGACTAATGATGTCCTCATCATTAGATAATCCCAACGCTCTTATTAATGTCGTTACTGGTACTTTTCTTGTTCGATCAATCCTAACATAAATAACATTTTTAGCATCAGTTTCAAATTCAAGCCAAGTCCCACGTGATGGCATAATTTGACCATTAATTAAACGCCGACCACTTTTGTCAATTTCTTCTAAAAAATAAACACTTGGCGACCTAACTAATTGTGAAATTATTACTCGCTCAGTTCCATTAACAATAAATGTCCCCGTTTCAGTCATGATTGGCATATCGCCAATAAACACTTCTTGTTCAATCACTTCACCAGTTGCACTATTTAATAAACGAGCTTCAATTTTAATTGGATATGCATAAGTTGCATACCTTTCCTTGCAATCTTTAATTGAATATTTTGGTTCACCTAAGGTATAATTCCCAAACTCTAGTGATAAATCTTTGGTATGGGTTTCTACTGGAAAAAAATCATCAATCACTTCTTTTATTCCCTTTTCAATAAACCATTGGTAAGATTCTTTTTGAATTGCTAATAAGTTTTCAAGTTCAATTGCATTAGCTGTTTTTGCGTAACATCTTCTTTGGCGATGCCCTCCATAATTATTAATCGTATAGCTCAATTTTTTCACCCCTAAAATAATAAAATATTTTAACAAAAAATTCCAGTACAAAAGTTAATACTATCACTTTATTAACATAAAGTCAATTCATTTGTGCTTTAAAAACATAGAAACCTTTACTTTTGTTAACTATTTCTATGTTGTACTCTTTCTCTAATTCTTTCTCAAAACTTTTAGCTCCACCATTTTTATGAATTACAAACCATAATTCACCATTTTTTGTTAAATAATCCTTTGCTTTTAGCAAAATCTCTAAAACACTTTTTTTACCGATTCTAATTGGCGGATTTGTAATTATCAAATCATATTTTTCTTTTACATTTTCATATTTATCACTGAAAAAAACATTAGCCTTGACATTATTTATTTCTATATTTTTTAATGCTAAAGCTAATCCCCTTTCATTGATATCAATCATATCTATTTGTGTTTTCAAAAAATGTCCTAAAACAATTCCAATTGGTCCATAACCGCAACCAATATCTATTATTTTAGCTTTTTTTTGATAATCAAAACTTTTTAATAATATTTCTGTTCCTAAATCAACCTTATTTTTAGAAAAAACACTATTATCGGTTTTAAAAATAAATTGATGATTAAAAATTGTAAATTTTATTGTTTTTTCATTACTTTCAGTAATCGGTTTTTTTGAATAATAATGTTCCATATTACCCCTTTTTTAAACGCCGAAAGCCAATACTTCCGTATCGGCTATTTTATTTCAACAGTTGCTCCAGCTTCTTCAAATTTCGTTTTTAATTCGTTTGCTTCTTCAATCTTGATATTTTCTTTTACAATACCACCATTATCAGCAATATCTTTTGCTTCTTTTAATCCTAAACCAGTAATATCTCTTACTAATTTAATGACTGCGATTTTATTAACCCCGGCTGCTTTTAATTCTAATGTAACGACTGAAGGTCCCTCGTTAACTTCCTCAGTTGCTGGTGCAGCGACTGCTACTGAAGATGGATCAACGCCAAACTCTTCTTTTATTAAATCAACTAATCCTTTTAGTTCAAGCATTGTCATTTCTTTAATTGAGTTAATAATTTCTTCATTTTTTAATTTTGCCATTTTCTTCCCTCCTTCTATTTTTCTAAGTTTTGCCGATGTAAATCAATACATATTGCAAAATCTCTAATGTGTCCTAGCAAACCACCCGCAATCATCGTAATTAAACCTTCTCTTGACGGTAAATTTGCTAATTGATTTAATACATCAATGTGAACAATTTTGCCCTCAACAATTCCGGTTGTGATTTGTAAGCTATTATTTATTTTTTTAAATTCTGATAACAATTTAACTGGCATCACCGCATCATTGCCATAAGCGACTGCTTTTGGTCCCTGTAAATGTTCTGCTAAATCATATTTTAATTCTGCTAATGCTCGTTTTGTTAAAGTGTTTTTATATACTTTCATATCAGCATCATTATTTCTCATTCGTTTTCTTAATTCGGTCATATCAGCAACATTTAAGCCACTATATTCAAAAAAGATTACGGATTCTGATTTTTTAAAATTATCGATAATTTCTTTTACTTTATCTTGTTTTTGTAAAATAATTTTTTCGCTAGCCATCTGTTCCTCCTTATAAAATAAAACCACTATCAAATACCGATAGTGGTCAGAATCTTTTTTCAAAAATTCCTCGGTAGGTTTATTAAGCTTTCGCCCCTACTGTCTTCGGTTTTTGCCACAAAATGATTATATCAAACTATTTATTAAATGTCAAAGGAATTTTGATCAATTTTAATTCCGGGCCCCATTGTTGATGAAATTGCAATTGATTTAATGTATTTTCCCTTTACCATTGCTGGTTTTTCCTTAACGATTAAATTAACAAAAAATTTAATGTTTTCAATAATTTTTTTCTCATCAAACGATACTTTACCGACACCTGCATGAATATTTCCATAACTATCGGTTCGATATTCAACTCGACCTTTTTTTACATCTTCAATCGCTTTTATTACTTCCGTAGTTACGGTTCCTGTTTTTGGGTTTGGCATTAGTCCTTTTGGACCAAGTATTTTTCCAATTTTTCCCAAAGCAGGCATCATATCAGGCGTTGCAATCATGACATCAAAGCCAAACCAATTTTCTTTTTCAATTTTAGCAATCATATCCGCATCACCAACAAAATCTGCTTTTGCTTTTTCAGCTGCTTTAGCCTCTTCACCTTTGGCAATTACAAGAATTCTTTTTATTTTGCCAATCCCATTGGGCAGAACTGTTGCTCCTCTTAATTGTTGATCTGATTTTTTTGGATCAACATTTAGTTTAATTGCCAATTCAATTGTTTCATCAAATTTTGCAACCGCTGTCTGTTTTATTAACGAAACTGCTTCTTCTAATAAATACTTTTTAGCCCGATCGACTAATTTTAATTTTTCTATATTGTTTTTTCCCTTTTCCATGTTTCCTCCTTGTGGTAACGGTTTACCCTCCCACTTAATTTTCGGTAGTTTCTTCTCCATCTTCTTTAGCTTTCTCTGTCAAAACCTCTGGTTCTCTTTCTTCTTGCATTTCCATTTCCATTTTTTCTAACTGTGCTTCTCTTTTTGCCATTTCTAGTTCTTCTTGTTTTGCATGCTCAGCTTGTTCCGCCATTTCAACATCAGTTACACCTTTAATTGCAACGCCCATATTTCTTGCTGTCCCTGTTACTGTATGCATTGCTGCTTCAACATCATATGCATTTAAATCGGGCATTTTTATTTCTGCAATTTCACGCAAATCTTTTTCGGTAATTGTTGCTACCAATTCATTTGCTCCTTTTGCCGACCCCTTTTCAATTTTGGCATATTTTTTGATTAATGATGAGGTTGGTGGAGTTTTTAATACCAAATCAAAACTTTTGTCCTCATAAATTGAAATTTCAACTGGAATTACATCACCGATTTTTTCTTTCGTCATTTCATTGTAACGAGTACAAAACTCATTTAAATTAACCCCTGCTGGTCCTAGTATCGTTCCAACTGGTGGTGCTGGGGTTGCTTTTCCCGCTGGTATTTCAAGTTTAATTTTTTTTAATACTTTTTTTGCCACGAAAACACCTCCTATCGTTTCGCTTGTGGTCAAAAACGCTTTTGATTGCTCCCACATTATATTTAATGTAAATATAACTTAATAATGATAACACATCATTTTTGTTTTGTCTACTATCCTTTTCGAATTTCAATTAGTTCTAATTCAACTGGCGTTTCTTGACCAAACAAATCAATTACTACTTCAACTCGATTATTAATATAATCAATTGTTTTAACTTTACCATTCATATCAGCAAAAGCACCAGCAATAATTTTTATATTATCGCCCTCTTCTAAATCTTTAGCAATATCAATTCGACTCATACCAATTGATCCTAGTATTTTATCTACTTCAACTGGCGTAAGCGGAAACGGTTTTGTTCCTCGTCCTGATGAACCAATAAACCCGGTTACTCCTGGAGTGTTACGAACAGCAAACCATGCCTCATCAGTCATAATCATTTCAACTAAAATATACCCCGGAAACATTTTTCGTCTTTTTTCTTTTCGTTCGCCATCTTTTATTTCTACTTCAACTTGTTCAGGAACAATTACTCTTAAAATCAAATCTTCCATTCCTTGTGAACTGGCCTTTAACTCTAATTTTTCTTTTACCTTATTCTCATGTCCAGAATAAGTATTCACTACATACCATTCTTTTTCCATTACACTAGACCTTTAAAAAATGCTAATAGAATATCAACTAATACAAAGAACAGTGCAAAAACAATGATAAAGAACAATGTTGCTGAGGAATAAGTTAGCATTTCTTTTCTACTAGGCCACCTTACTTTTCCTAATTCTTTGTTTACATTCGTAAAAAATTCATTTATTTTTTTCATATTTTCCACCTTTCAAATTAAAGTAATTAAAAAAGACCTTCACGTCTGTAATTAAACTTTAACATAAAGATCTTTTTTTGTCAAATCTTTCTTTATGGTTGCATCACACCAAAGAATACTAGCCACGCCAAAACCGATTTAGCAACCAAGCTTAAAATAATATAAGCTCGTTCACCATATAAATATTCTTTCCACTTACCAACTTTTTTATACTGTAAAATCATATTAATTGGAAAAAGATTAAAGAAAACAAAATATGAACCAAAAACAGCATAAACAAACCAAGGAACTTGACTTGGATCAGCATTCCCAAATGCATACATTATTACCACAATCCATGGAATGATTCCTGCCAAAGAACCATAAATAAATGGTAGCCAATCAATTTTTTCGCTTTTTTGATTCATTTTTTCCATTAATAAACCAAATAAATTCATTGAAGCATTAAGTCCAAAAATAAGAACCAAAGCACCAATATCGTACACCCCAAACAATACAGCAATCAATATAATCATTAACGATGAACTTAAAGCATATTCATACCATCTAAATTGATTGATATGGTTGCTTATTTGTTGATTGTAAACTTGATTGTATTTTTTAGAATAAACTAAAAAATGAAAAAAAGCTGATAAAAACAAAAAACAAGCAACTAAAATTCCAAATGGTAATGAAAACAAATATCTTGGTTCAGTTACCAGTTGCATTGCTTCAGTATCAAATTTTAGGAAATAAGACCAAACTTGTGGTTTAAAATTCATTACTTGTTCAACCGTTAATGCAACGATTAGCATAAACACACCTTGCACAAAATGAAAAAATCCCATAAATAAATTAAAATTTCTTAAACGTTCCATAATATTACTCCTTTCTAAAAAAAGTATATTGTAAAAAAAAAAAAAAGTCAAGTTTGACTTTATAATTCTTTTGCCGTTAATTCAAGATCTAACACCATTTTTTTGTCCACCAAAGTTCCTTCACTAATACTTTGTGAAAAAATATAACCAAACCCATCAAAATTAACTTTTAAGTTAGTTAAATCAACAAAATTCATCACTTCTCTTCTAGAATAACCCTTAAAACAAGGCATTAAGATATTCTCACCTTCGGTTAAAAGATATAACCGATCCCCAGTTAACAACTGCCCGCCACTAGGACTTTGTTTAATTATTTTATTGCCATCACCCAAAATAATAACATCAATTTTTGTTTCCGCCAAATCTTTTACCACATCTTCAAGGTAACGATTAACATAGTTTGGAACATCAACTATCGTTAAATTATCACTGATTTCTTTTTCATATCCCATATTTAAATATTTACCAATATTTTCGATTACCTGTTTTGTTGCAAAAGCCATTGGATTGCTTCGTCCATGTTGTGGTTTTTTAATTGCTGAGTAAATGATAATTTCCGGATCATCTGCTGGAAACATTCCGGTAAATGAGAAGACATAATCGTTGCTTCCTGTTTCATATCTTCCTAACTGATTATTAAATATTTGAGCAGTACCTGTTTTTCCTAAAACTTCAAAGTCAGCCACTCGATAGCGACTCCCTGTTCCACCCTCCCCATAAGTAACATCATACAATAATTTTCGCATATAATTTGTTACTTCAATATCAACTATTTTTTCCTTTTTAATCTCCGATTGAAAAATCAATTCATTGGTATTCGGATCATATACTTTTTCAATTACATATGGCTTTAACATATACCCATCATTTGCAATAATTGTTAAACCTTGTAAATGTTGAATTGCAGTTGTTGAAAGTCCCTGACCAAAAGCAGCATTCGATTTTTCAACTTCATTAATAAATGGCAATGATCCTGCTACCTCTCTTGGCAATTCTACATCAGTTTTTTTACCAAAACCATATTTAAAAAAACAATCTTGTAATTGATATGGTTTTAAGCTTTTAACCAAATTATAGGCAACGACATTACTTGACCGGCGAAACCCCTCATCGAAACCAATCATTCCCCAGCCGGGCAGATACCAATCTGTTATCACCGCATCAAAAACTTTTATTTTTCCTGATTGAACCAACTTGCTTTGATCATAAATCCCATGTTCTAACGCGCACATATATGTATATGTTTTCATTGTCGAACCGGGTTCAAACGAAAAAGTAGTTAACGGATTTTCATAGTTCTTAATATTTAAAAGATTAGGATTATACGAAGGCGTGGTTGCACTTCCCAAAATCCTTCCGGTTTTTGCCTCCATCACCGAAATTTGAAACCATTCCGGATGATAAACTTGATTTACATCTTTTACCGCATCTTCCAAAAATCTTTGAATTCCTGAATCAATCGTTAAATATATATCTTTTCCATCAACAGCATCAATTCTTGTTTCACTGGTATCAGGAATTTTATAGCCAAACCGATCTCTTTGAAAAATTAAACTTCCATCAATTCCATTTAACATTTCATTGTACTTGCCCTCAATTCCTAATTCACCAACTATTTTATATATAATCCGATTAATTCCATCATCATTTACCATTTCCTCATATCTTTTTGCATAACCAATAACATATGAAGCAAAATCACCATTCGGATAATGTCTTTTTGGTTTGACAATAAAAGAAATTCCTGGTAATTTTAGACTCTCTATTTCTCTTTTCTTGGCCTCACTAATATCACGGCCACCAGGTCCTAGTTCAACCTGATAACCTTTTCGATTTAATAATCCAAAAATATATTCTTCACTCATGTTTAAAACCGGTCCTAAAACTTCAGCTGTCTTTTTTTTATCAACGACATGCTGGGGATGGTTTTGATTAACCGTTCTATTTTCATCAAGAAAAGCAATTACTGTATATGCTGACACCGAAGTAGCTAAATTTAGCCCTTCACGGTCATATATATTCCCCCGCTTGGCCGGTAGTTTTATATTAGCGGTATTTCTTTGTTTAGCAAACTCAACAATGTCAATTCCATCAATTGTTGGCGAGACCGCCAAAAAAACTAACCTACCATACAGAAAAAACATTACAACAATAACAAAAAACATCATTACTGACATTAACTTTGCAAAAGCCGGTTTATTTCTTCTCATAAACACCTACCTATTTACAATAATTATATTTTCATTTTGATATGACAACCCCATTTGATCGACAACCTTTTTAACATTATCAAATGATGTTAACTCATTTACCTGCATTACTAGCCCCTCATTTTGATTATTTTGATCGCTAATTTTTCGATTTAATCGCTCAACCGTCAAACTATAATGGCCAATTCCAGCACCAATAAAGATTTTGAAAGCAAGCATAAAAACAATTGATAAAATACCAAAAAAATACAATACTTTTTCACCATTTGAAAATCTTTTTCGCCGCATTTTATCAAATCCTTTCAATAATTCTTAATTTAGCACTCCTAGCTCGATTATTTTTTGCAATTTCATCTTTTGAAACTTTAATTTTTTTTATTATTTTATATTGCACTTTTTCACTTTCCGGAATAATTGGTAATTTTTCAAGTCCCTTTTTCAAACTTGCTACTTCTTTAAATATCCGACTACAAATTCGATCTTCTAACGAATGAAAAGTGATAACAACCAAGCGCCCATTTGATTCTAATAGCGAGATAGCCTGATTTAATCCTTTTTCTAAAACTTCCAATTCATTATTAACTTCAATACGAATTGCTTGAAAACTCTTTCTAGCTGGGTGTTTTTCATTTCGATAAAAAGCCGGAACACTTTCTTTAATAATTTCGCTTAATTCCAAAGTTGTTTCAATCTTTTTGTTTTTTCTTCTTAAAACAATTTCGGCAGCAATTCTTTTAGCGAATTTTTCCTCACCATACTGAAAAAGAATTTTAATTAATCTACCTTCTTCATAATCATTTACAACCTGATATGCCGATAACTTATTTCTTTTATCCATCCGCATATCAAGTTTGGCTTCTTTATGAAAACTAAAACCCCTTTTTTGATCATCTAATTGCAGACTTGATACTCCTAAATCAAAAATTATTGCATTAACCTTTTCAATTTTCCTTTTTTTTAATTCTTCTTTCATATATACAAAGTTTTTATCAATTATTACAAAATTTTGATACTTTTTTAATTTTTTTTCTGCTATTTCAATTGCTGTTACATCTTGTTCAAAGCAATAAAGAAATCCATCATTTATTTTTCTTAATATTTCTTTACTATGTCCACCCATTCCTAAGGTCGCATCTACTACGATGCTATTTTTTTTTAAATTTAAAGCATTGATACTCTCATCTAATAAAACACTGATGTGATTCACGAAAAATCACTCGCGAACAAAGAATCAGCCATATCTGATAAATTATCTTCATTTTCTAAAATAAATTTATCCCAAAGATCCTTACTCCATACTTCTAATCGATCATTAACACCAATCACTAAACACTCTTTTTTTAATTGTGCATAATTTATTAAAGGTGATGGAATTTTTATTCGTCCCTGTTTATCTAATTCACACTCAATCGCACCTGATAAAAAAAATCTCATAAAATTTCTTGCCTCTTTTGTATTTGGCAATTTTTTATATTTTAATATTATTTCATTCCATTCACCTTTTGAATAAATAAATAAGCAGTTATCCAAACCTCTTGTCAAAATAAAATCATCACCTAATTCTGGTCTTAATTTAAAAGGAATAATCATTCTTCCTTTATTATCAATATTGTGATGATATTCACCCATGAACATGTAACCACCCACTTTCTACCACAAAATGTCACTCATACCCACTATCTTACGCTATTGTTTTCAATTTGTAAAGTCTTTTATTAAAAAAAGTAAAAAAAAAACAACTTAATGTTAAGTTGTTTTTAAAAAATCATCATTTTATTTGATTTTTTCTTATTTTTTATCTGCTTTTTCCGTGTCCTAATTCACGTTCTTGATGTTTCTTTAAATTTGTAATTGCTTTTTCTAAAGCTTGTACCATAACCTCTAAACTTTCAACAACAATATCCAATTCTGTTCGATCAGCACCAATTATCTCACCACTTTGATTTATATATGGTCCGCCTAAATCATAAGGTGCTATTTCATCTTCATGCTCACTAGCCGGGTTTAAATCTATCCCTTTGCTTTCTTCAAAGAAAATTGTTTGCTTAAACTCTGGTATATCTTCTTGTTCCTTTTTTGGTGATAATTCAGCTATTTTTTGATCAATCATTCCTAAATATTGATTCAACTGATCTTTTTCATCACTCATATAACTATTTTCATATTTTTTAAGTTCCTCAACTACCGCTTCACGTTCGCGCATATAAGCTGCAAGATTAACATCTTTATTTGCTACTTTTACCTCAGATTCGTGAATAACTTCTTTAGCACTTTCCATTGCTCTTTCGTTATTGATTTCAGCTGCTAATTCTTTATTAAGTTGCTCTATTTTCGCACTTAAATGTTCAAAATATTTTTTTAATTTAACTTTTTCAACACTATCAAACTTATTTTCATATTTTCTTATTTCCATAATACAATCACGACGCTCATCAAGATATTTTATCATCTCTTCTTCTAATTTTTCCCGATTTGTTAATGATGCTTTTTCACTCCCATCAACCTTCCCCACCATTTCATCAATGCTAATTGGTTCTTCTGCAACCGTTGCCTTAAATCCTAAATCAGGACTGATTTTTTCCCCATATTCTTTACCGAATTCTCTTAATGTAGGTTCAACTACTGGAGGCTTTGGTTCCTCAACTCCTGCTTTTAAATCTTCAGGTATTTCGGGCTCCGCCATAAAATCAAGTTCTTCTTTTTGTCCAAAATGATCAAAAGCTTTTTCGACATTTTTATCTAATTGTTGATTCACCCACTGACTAACAATTTCTGGTTGTTCAGTTTGTGCTAATCGTTTTGCCTCTCTTGTAATTCTTTCTCGATTTGTTTCAAGCGAATTAACTTCTCCTTCAGCAATTGATCTTTTATTTTCAAACCCTGACCCAACCTTATCGACTGATTCTAATTGCTCAACTTTTTTTTCCAATTCAGCTATTTTATTTTCTAATAAACTAATTTTAGCATTATCAACTTCCTGATCACTGCCGCCAAAAATCAAGTCAACCTTCATTCCTTTTAACTTTAATAAATAACTCTTCGCTTCAACCAAACTCATATTACTAGCAATCATTTCATCAATCTCTTTCTTCATTTCATCTAACTCTGTTTTTTCTTTAATTGAAACAGGTTCAGCATTGACTGAAACAGGTTCAGCATCATCATAAAAGATAGTAAATGTATCTTTAAATTTCTGCCAAGGTTTTTTTATCGAATCAAGAATAGGACTTGATACCGCGACTACTTTTCCTCCTCTTAATTCAGCCGGTTTTGTAAAATCATATTCTCCTAATACCACTCCAACGTTTAAGAATGCTTGTACATCATCTGTCATTTATTTTCTCCTCCCTTTGCTAGATCCCTTATTATTCCTTTAATTTTAGTCCACTCTTCATCAGTTTTGATATTTTCAAAAATAAATCCATCTTCTTTTTTAGTATAAGTTGATGCAAGTATTTTTATATTATCATTTTGTCTTTCGTTGAATGTATATAAAATATAATCTTTACCATATTCTTCTAATTTAAAAGCCGCAATCACATCAGCGTCTTTTTCAACGCCATTTTGCACTACCTTTATTTTTTTAATTCCATTATTCATTATATCCCTCTTTTCTTTTTCTCATTATAACACATTATCATTTTTTTTTTCAACTTATTTTTTGTTTTCTATCTCTTCTTTAACCATTTTAACAAAAATCTCAATTGATAAAGATTTTGTATCTTTTTCACTATATTTACGATAACTAATTGTTTTGTTCTCTTTTTCAATATCTCCTATAATTAAGGTATAAGGGATTTTTTTAGTTTGTGAATCACGCATCTTATAACTTAATTTCTCGTCACGACTATCTAATTCAACTCTAATTCCATTTAATAACAATTCCTTTTTTATTTCTTCGGCATAACCTAAATGATATTCATTATTAACCGGCACTACCACCATTTGAATTGGTGATAACCATAATGGGAAGTTACCTGTATAATGTTCAATTAGAATTCCGATAAATCTTTCAATTGCGCCATAAATAACCCGATGAATCATAATTGGTCTTTTTTTAGAACCATCCTTATCAACATACACTAAATCAAACCGCTCGGGTAAGTTCATATCTAACTGGATTGTACCACACTGCCATTCACGATTAATTGCATCTTTAATTTTGAAATCTAATTTAGGTCCATAAAACGCACCATCTCCCTCATTAACCATAAATTCCTTGCCCGCATTTTTACATGCTGATGCTAGTGCTTTTTCAGCCAAATCCCATGTCTTAATTTCACCAATGTATTTTTCAGAAGGTCTTGTTGACAACTCAATTGAATAATTTAAATTAAAAACTTTATAAATTCGATCAATAAAATTAATTAAATTAATAATTTCACTTTCAATTTGATCTTCGGTCATAAAGATATGAGCGTCATCTTGCGTAAAAGTTCGAACTCTCAAAAGGCCACTTAATGCACCACTTGCTTCATGACGATGAACTAATCCTAATTCACCAATCCGTAAGGGGAAATCTTTATAAGAATACAAACTATTTTTATAAACTAACAATCCGCCTGGACAATTCATTGGTTTAATTGCGTATTCCTTATCATCTATTACTGAAAAATACATATTATCTTTATAGTTTTCATAATGCCCTGATATTTCCCATAAATCTCGGTCTAACATAATTGGTGTTTTTATAAATTGATATCCCTCCTTAATATGTTCTTGATACCAAAAATCTTCTAATAGACGATAAACAATCATTCCATTTGGTAACCAAAAAGGAAATCCAGCGCCATATTCACTTATCATAAAAAGCCCTAATTCTTTCCCCAACTTCCGATGATCTCTTTTTTTTACTTCTTCCAAAAAAGTCAAATGATTATTTAAATCTGCTTCATTATAAAAACATATCCCATATACTCTTTGTAACATCTTGTTTTTAGAATCTCCTTTATAATAAGCCCCACTTACTTTTAACAGTTTGAAATACTTTAATTGTTTAGTTGAATCAACATGTGGTCCTTTGCACAAATCAACAAAATCATCTTGACGATAAATTGAAATTTCATCTAAATCTTCAATTAAATCTAATTTATAAGAATCATATTGAAATAATTCCTTGGCCGCTTCTTTTGAAATTATTTCCTTTTTAATCCACTTATCTTTTTTGGCTAATTTTTTCATTTCTTGTTCGATTTTCGCTAAATCCTCGTAGGCAATTACTTCATCACCCAAATCAATATCGTAATAAAATCCCTCAGCGATTACTGGGCCTACCCAAAACAAAGCATCTGGATAAATACTTTTTATTGCTTGCGCTAATAAATGAGCACAACTATGATTCAAAACTATCAATTTTTCGTCTTTTTTAATATCAACCATTTCTTTTCCTCTTTCCTATCTTGAATACCTTCGAATTTTTTTAGCATAATAATTATTTTCATCAGTATAGGCATCAATCATTTCCTTTTTGTTATTCATATATTCAACTAATTCTTTTAAATCACTTTCCAAATAATAGAGTTCAATGTTTTGATATCGTTTACCATCAATTACAATATCTTTAAACAAATTTTGGTTGCGATAAGCAGCAAAATTACGAACTGGAGTTGTAACCTTTGCATAACAATCAAGTTCCAACCCACAATGTCCTTTATTATCAAGTGAATAATATGTTTTCGTTTTGTTAACCATATCATGCAAATCTAATTCAGGATTATTAATTTGCAAATGATTTACATCACGATTGACATCTTCATTTACACAATAAATAAATGGATGATTTGTTTTTTGATACTCAGTCGTAATTGTATGATTACTGAACACCTTAATATGACTCACTGCATTTTCGACAAAATTTGATTTTTCTTCATAAAACTTACCTACTTGCGGATATTGAACTTCTAAAACACTTCGTAATTTTTGTAATTGTTCAACCAATCTTTCTTCAGCAACACTATTAACATTTTCCAAATCATCGTAATAATAATTATTCACCACTTTTATAATTGCCTTCTTTGTTTCAAAATTAATTAAATCAAAAGATTTAGAAAATTCATACAAATGGGCAATTACTTTTCTACGTTCTCCTTTTTTCAAGGAAAACAATTCATAATATAACTCCTTTGGAAACATCGGAATCACATCGTCTTTTAGATAAATTGTCTGCGTTCTTTTCTCAGCTTCTTTCTCCAACAAACAATTATTAAAAAAATAAGCGCTCGGATCAATTACATATAATCCTAACAAATAGTTTCCATTTTCTAATTTTTCCAAAGACAATCCATCTTCCCAACAACCACTTGATTTAGTGTCAATTGTTACAACCTTTTTAGTCGTTAAATCATAACAACCATCAATTATTCCTCTTCTTAAATTTCTGATTTCATTAAGAACTTCCGCATCAAACTCACGATCAATTCCATAATTAATATTCAGTCCATTTAAAATTTCTTGATTACTCATACTATGTTTTTCGACCGACTTTTTCAACATCCCAATATATTTTTTTATATCACGACGATTATTTTTATTTTTCTTCGATTTCATTTTTGAATTATAATTATTAATCAAATGTAGCATATCATTGTGTTTGGTTGAATTTTCAACAGCAATTAATGATAATATTTTTACAACACTAATCAAATAATATTCATTTTTGCCATCAGCAATTTTTTCAAATAGTTTTTCAATTAACACTTTATAATTATTGCTGTCACGAAAATGTTGTTTAAATTCTTTTTTATACTTGTTATACACGATTTTAAAAATACCAATATTATTTGTATCAAAAATTAAATTTTCAATTACATTACTATAACTAATTTCTTCTGTTTCGTTTAAATCATTACTAATCATTTTTTTAACAATGTTTAGAGCACTTATTACCACTTCACGATTTTTTATTATAAATTTTTCGTCGCCCAACACTTTATCGACTTCTTTAAAATAATATTTTAACTTTTCTAATGTCTCTACATCTAATTGATAATCATTTGCCAACGGATTAGCAAATTGATACAATTCGCGGTCGCAAAGTTCAAGTAAAACATTGATTAATTCATTTTTGTTTAAATTTAAATCGGCCATTAAATCATCTTGATTAATATCAAGATTTGCTAACAATAAAATGCGTGCATGTTTTACTTTTTTAGTAAAATTCATAAATCCCCCTTAATTACGTTCGTTATTACCTTCTAAATATTGTTCTTTTGCTAAATATTTAATTCTTTCAATAATTCTTCTCGCTTTTAACTTAGAAACTTTTTCTTTACTATAACTTAAATGATCTTCCAAATCTTTTAAACTAAAATTTGATGAGAAAAAAGTAATTAAATCATTTTCCATTCGATATTGTAATAGTGATCCTAATATTTCATCACGTCCCCAATCCGTAACGTTTTCAGCACCAATATCGTCAATTAATAAAACTGGAACAGTTCTAATTAAATCAAATTTTTCATTAAACCCCATTTCAAATGATCCTTTTAAATTTCTTAAAAATTCTGGCCAATAAACAACGGCGCTTTTTATTTTTTTCTTTGCTAATTCACTTAATAAAGCAACCAATAAAAATGTTTTACCACTGCCAAAACTACCATGTAAATACAGCCCTTTTTTATTGCCAGGATATTCTTTAATAAAACTAAACAACCACTCAATTATCTCTACCCGATTTTTATCCGCTCTTACTTCTTTCATTTTGGCATATTTTAAACTATCAGCCACATTGAAGAAAAAAACATAATCTAAATGACTGTTTTCACCCTTAATCTTTCTTAAATAACGACAGGGATTATAGGCAAATTCCAATCTTTGATCAACCATCAATGGCGTATATGCATAACCTACTATTTCATTACTGCACTCATGAATACTTTTGCATTCTAAACAATTATTGTGTTCAACACTACAATCTTCTATTTCAGAAGTATAATTAGCTAAATCTTTTCTTTTTAATTTTTTAACCAACTTCGCAAACATTTCGTTTTTAATTGCAGCTTGATAATTTTGACGCAATTCTTTTTCTATATTTGCTTTTTTTAACTTCCCAATTTCAGCATTAATATTTTTCATGACTCACCCCTAATCGTATTCTTTTAACCTTGCTTCGATTTCTTTTTGTTTTTTATCATCTAACTTTTCTGAATTAATTTTTTTATTAAACCAATCTGGTACTTTTTCCTCTTTTTTCGTTTTTTTCTTATAATCGCCGTCTTTTCTTCGCCGGTGTTCCCTTTCAGCTATTTCCATTGCTTCTTCCACTGTATTTATTTTAGCACGTTTCCATTGCATTGCAATCGTCTCGACAAAATTTTTAACTAATTTATAATCATTAATTCGTAACACATAATCGATTAAAACGTTTACAACTCCTGGATTTAATCTTAAATCAACCAAAAGATAAGCAAGAATTTGTTGTTCACCTCTAGATAAATCAACATTCCCATTTTTAAAAACTAAATAATCTCTTGGGTTAGTTGTTTCAAAAGTATAAATCAGTCTTTGCCGATCATTAATTATTTCCTTGCCCACTTTTAAATGTTCTGGTTGCGTTTTCAAAACCAACTCTGGCATTTTTCCATCGTATTCATATTTAAAAACCGACTCACACTTTTTTCGCAATTTTAAAAAATCAATTTTCTTATATTGATTAACTGACCCCACAATTAAATCTTCTAATATATCTTCATTTAAATTATAAACAAACGAAAGATTTTTCAAATGCTTTTTATCTTCATCACTAATTAATTTATACAACAAAATATCATCACTTATTCTTTGCAAAACATTTTCAATATCTAACATGTCATCAACAAAAACATTATTTCCATTCTTACCAATAAACATTTCATCATTCGCTTCATAGCACTTCATTTTAAAAACATCACTAAAATTCTTGCTTATATTTTTATATTCAGAAAAATCAATTTTTTCATACAAAAATAATTGCACAATATGATTATACTCTTCTTCACCAATGTTTTTTTTCAAGCAAGCATTTAAAATTGGATTTTTAAAAAAATCAATCGGAATCAGGGGGACATATAACTCATATATATAATGGTTTATTTTTTCTTTTTTAATATAGGTTTTTAAAAGACCAATTGCTTCTAGTTTTTTTCGTGCCAATTCAATTTTTAACAAATCAAAATGCATCATTGCCATTAAATAATGATGTGTTTTTTCTTTTGAAACAAAAACACCACTTATAAGTGTCCAAAAATTGTAATACAAACTAAGTGTATCCGCACCAACAATCGGTTGGTATAAGAGGTTTAAAATATTTCGATCATAATCATTTAACACATTTTTATTATATACAATAAAACGATCAATTGGCATTAATTCATTCGCCATTATCTCATCCCCCTTTGTTTTATTTAGTTTACCATAATGTAACCTAAAAAAAAAGCATAAGCTTAATTTTTTCTAATCAACCGCACTTTTTTCTAACGCTTTTTTAGCTGCACTTTGTTCAGCTTCTTTTTTTGAACTACCAATTCCAATTCCAAAAACAATATTATCCATTTTAACCGCTACCGTAAACTTTTTCTCATGCGATAGGCCTTCCTCTTTTAAAACAACGTATTGAACACTTTTTTTGTCGGTTTGCACTAATTCTTGAAAAGTTGATTTGTAATCTTCCCCAAAAACATTATTTTTATCTTCAATAATTGGAATAATAAAACGAAAAACAATTTTTTTAGTAAAATCAAATCCCTTGTCAATAAATATAGCTCCCAAAAAAGATTCAACAACATCAGCAATAATTGCTTTGCGATTTCGACCGCCAGTTTCTAATTCACCTTTACCCAATTTAATATGATCCGCTATTTTTAGTTTAATTCCATATAAATAAAGCGCTTGTTCACAAACATAAAGAGCCCTTTTCTTTGTTAAAATGCCTTCATCACCATCACTAATAAAATATAAATATTCGCTTATAATTAAATCTAAAACCGCATCACCTAAAAACTCTAGTCTTTGATAACTTTCTTTGTCCATTTCATTGGCATAAGATGAATGAGTCAAAGCTTTTTCATACAAATCTAAGTTGCTTGTTGTTATATTAAATCTTTTCAGTAATTCCATAAAATTACCTCCAAACCGATTATATCATAACTTTTTGTTTATTAAATTAATAAATATTCTTGTATCTTGTAAAAACTCAACAAGTTCATCACTTAGATTTTTTTTTGATGCCCATGAGTACCAGCGTAGTCCATTCTTAGCTCATCTAGATCATCTCTAATAGCCTTTTGTTCTTCTCTGGTAATC
>CAYGGG010000005.1:0-28577 GCA_964349455.1 uncultured Muribaculaceae bacterium
TTTTTAATTAAAGAAAAAAACTCTAGTTTTTGATATATTTGATTTAATTTATTTTCATTTGTTAGTTCTTTTTTTATTTCTTCAATATTAATTTGAAAAGGCGGTTCTTTTTCAATTTTGGCAAGTTGATAACTTAGATAAGCATTTTCTTTATCTTGTTCTAATTTTTCTTTTACCTTACCACTTATCTTTTCAATATTTTGATAAACGCCATCTAAACTTTGATATTCTTGGATTAGTTTTAAAGCGGTTTTTTCACCAATTCCTTTAACGCCTGGAATATTATCAGATGAGTCACCTTGTAGCGCTTTTAAATCAACTACATTAACTGGATTAATTTGATATTCCTTAATAAAGCTTTCTAAATCATAACGAATATAATCTTTTTGTTTTAATAATTTTATTTCAACTTGATTTGAAATTAATTGTAATAAATCTTTATCACTACTAATAATCAAACCCTGATAGTGATCATCCCTATCACAATAATTTGCATAGGCACCAATGATATCATCGGCTTCATAATTATCTAATTCCAATGCTTTAATTCCCAAACTTGCTAATATTTCTTTAGCGATTGGAAATTGCAAACGAAGATCATCGGGCATTTCGATGCGTCCTTCTTTGTATTCTTTAAATATTTCATTACGAAACGTTTTGCCCTTATCAAAAGCAACAACCATGTATTCTGGGTTTTCTTCTTTGATTATTTTATTAATCATATTAACAAAGCCAAAAAGACCGTTTGTTGGAAAGCCCTTACTATTTTTCATTAAATTTCCACTATAAGCAGTTGCATAGTAACTGCGAAATAAAAGATTGTTACCATCAACCATAATTACTTTTTTCATTTTCTCACCAATCTTATTTTACCAAAAAAAAAGGATTTAAACAATTAAATCCAAACACCAAAGGTAATCGCAGCCATACTTAATAATAATCCAACCGCCCAAAACAGTTTAACAATATCATTTTCATGCCACCCTAGTTGTTCAAAATGATGATGTAATGGTGCCATTAAAAAGACTCGTTTTTTTCGTATTTTATAACTTGCCACTTGAATAATAACTGATAAAGTAACAATAACAAAGACACCAGCGACAATTATTAAAGTTAATTCATGAGAAGTAATAATAGCAATTGAGGCTAATGTTGCGCCTAATGATAATGATCCAGTATCACCCATAAAGACTCTTGCTGGGTAACTATTAAATAAGAGGAAGCCTAATAATGAACCAACTAATACAAATGAAAATACAGCAATATCTTCATTACCAGATACCCAAAAAGCACTCCAAGCAATCATGCCAAAGGTTGCAAATGCGATTAATGAAAGACCGCCGGCAAGTCCATCTAGACCGTCAGTTAAATTGACAGCATTGGAAAAACCAACTAATACTATTAAAATAAATAAGTAATAATATATTCCTAAGTCTAATTTAATTCCCAGGGTATAAATGTGTAAAATAGGTTCTCGACCGGCACTAACAAAAATCAAGAAAAAGATACTAGCAATTAATAGTTGCCCAAGTATTTTTTGTTTACTTGATAGGCCTTCATTACATTTTCTTTTTATTTTTATATAATCATCAATAAAACCTAAAATAGCATACGAAACAAAAATAAATAAGACAATTAAGAGGTAAAGTCCAAATTCAATTCGCCCCATTAATAACAATGCAATTGTTGCAAGTAGCGTTGGAATAATGAAAATTAGGCCCCCCATTGTTGGCGTTCCACATTTTTTTTGATGAGTTTTCGTTAAATATTCTGAAATTTTTTGTTTTGCTTTCATTTTTCTTAATATTGGAATTATTATTAATCCAAAAATTGAAGAAAAAACAAATCCAATCATCACCGCTAAAACAGCTTTTGCTAGTATTAACATCCTATCATCTCCGTTCTCCCTAGTATATCACTTTATTTTATTTTTTTTAATTGTTTTACATTCATTTACATTTAAGATGTAAATGAAAAATAGTTGCTTTTTTATTCTTTTTTTGTTAAAATTAGTTTGTTGAAAAAATTAGGAGGTGAAAAAATGGCTAATTTAAAAAATTCGAAAAAGAAAATCAAAGTAATTAATAAAAAAAAGATCAGCAATAATCAATATCTTGCTAGTATGAAAACAGCAATTAAAAAATTGAAAGCTTTAATTACTAATAACGACAAAAAAAGTGCGGTTGAGTACTTAAGTTTAGTTAATTCAAAAATTGATAAAGCTGTTAAAAAAGGTGTTATTCATATAAATAAAGCAACTCGGCATAAATCAAAACTGTCAAGCAGTGTTAATGAAATGAAGTAAATACTTCTTTTTTTTTTATAAAATGATATAATAAATGCGAGGTGAACTGTATGAAAGTAATGATGCGAATTATCTTTTATGGGTTTGTAATTATTATTGCCTTACTAAGTCGTGGTATTTTAGTTGATGTCATCACCGAAAGATTTCGGTTTGAAGGTGAAATTGCACCACCTTTAAATAATCAATATGCTTTACCTAGAAATGCTTCAAATTTTACGAATAAATATTATACTGAAGATTTTTGGGCGAAGAGCTATGAAGATTTAAGAAAAATCGTTTTTATGGTTGTTAATAGCGGTGTTCGTAATTTTACTTTTTATTGTTCTGAAGAATATGAGGACTGTTTTGTTGATTTAGATCGAATTACGCAAGATCGCCGTTCTTTGACCTATATTAATAATTTTGTTCATCCATATAATGCTTATCATCACCTTAATCTTGAATATGATAGTCAAAGAAGAGTTGTTATCACAATTGCAAGACTTTATTCAAGTCGTGATATTACTGATATTAATGCCGCAATGAATAAAATATGGTCAAGTGTTGTTAAAGCAGAAATGTCTACAAAAGAAAGAATTAAAGCAATTCATGATCAAATTTTAAATAATTCTGATTATGATCGTGAACGGGCAGATGCAATCATAAACAATGAAGAAAAGTATTATGACAATACTAATCTTTCTCATAAGGCTAATGGTCCTTTGATTGAGGGCAAGGCAATTTGCGGTGGTTATAGTGATGCAATGTCTTTATTTTTATACCGCATGGGCTTACCCAACTATCGAGTTTCAAATGATCAACACATTTGGAATTTAGTTCAAATTGATGGTCGTTGGTTACACTTAGACTTAACTTGGAATAACCCAACTACTAGTGATAATAAATCGGTTATTATTACAACTTATTTTTTAATTAATAGTAACCAATTAAAAAATATTGGTGATGGTGCTCATGATTATGATGCTAGTATCTTTATTGAAGCAAAATAAAAAGTAGTTACCTACTTTTTTCAATTTTCATTAAACGATTATATTTTGCAACTCGATCGGTTCTTGATAAGGAACCGGTTTTTATATACCCCAAATCAAGTCCGACTGCTAAATCAGCAATAAAAGTGTCTTCAGTTTCGCCACTTCGATGTGAAATGATTGTTTTATAATTATTCTTTTTTGCTAAATCAATTGTTTCTAACATCTCTGTATATGTACCAATTTGGTTAGCTTTTATTAAGATCGCATTACAAATTTTTTCTTTAATTCCAAATGCTAATATTTCTTTATTAGTGACAAATAAATCATCACCAACTAACATAATATCAGTTAATTTTTCAGTTAATAACTTAAAACCTAAATAGTCTTTTTCATCTAATCCATCTTCAATACTAATAATTGGATATTTTTTTACCATTTCCAAGTAAATTTCAATCATTTCATTTGCCGTTAATTTTTTATTTTCATAATAATAAAAACCATCAAGGTAAAACTCACTAGCAGCAACATCTAGCGCTAGGGCAACTTCTTCTTTTAATTTATATCCGGATCCTTCAATTGCTTGACATATTAAATCTAATGCTTCTTGATTATTATTAAGATTTGGTGCAAATCCCCCTTCATCACCAACTGATGTCGGATAATTTTTCTTTTTTAAGATTTCTTTTAGTTGATGAAATATTTCTGAACCAACCCTAACTCGCTCACTAATTGTTTTTTGTAATGGCACAATCATAAATTCTTGGATATCTAAATTATTATTAGCATGCTGTCCGCCATTGATTACATTCATCATTGCAAGTGGAAGTGTTTTTCCAGGACCAACATATTCAAACAATTCTTTATTTTCTTTTTCAGCACACGCTTTTAAAAACGCAAGTGAAACACCTAAAATAGCATTAGCACCTAATTTACTTTTATTCTTAGTTCCATCTAAATTAATTAAAAAATAATCTAATTCTTTTTGATTAAAAGTTTTTTCAATTAAATTATCCTTAATTAGTCCATTTACATTAGCAACTGCTTTTAATACACCTTTTCCATGATAGCGATGATCATTATCGCGCAATTCTAATGCTTCTTTTGAACCAGTTGAAGCACCACTTGGAACACTTGCGATGCCAACGAAATCACCTTCCAAAACAACTTCTACTTCAACGGTTGGATTTCCTCTTGAATCTAAGATTTCTCGAGCTATTATATCTTTTATTTTCATTTTTTCCTCCAGATTGTTTTTTGATACTTTATTGCCTTCTTACGATAGTTATATTTTATCTTACACATCGAACAGCATGACCATTAGCCTGTTGCACAGGGTTACGATTTACCTTTGTATAATCAGCACCAGCCCAACTACTATCTCCAAGTAAACGGTACCAAGCACTATCGCTTGACATAGTTGATGAATACCAAGCGCTCCAAACACCAACATTTACCAAATCTCCTGAGGTTGTCCGTCTTCCTACCGGCTTAGCATTTAATCCACTAAGATTAACTCCTTCCCAATCAGGAGAACTTGACTTTAAGTGATGTCCTTCAACCGTTCCCCGCCAACCTGTACCATTAGCCTGTGCCGAGGTCATTCCTAAATTCATTTCCAAAGTTTTCCATTCTTGGTCCGTCGGAATTGTCCAACCGGATGGGCATAATCCCTGTGCTCCTTCGGTTGTTGAACCATTCATCGCAGCTCCCCATTGATATAACACCTCTGTTCCCCAACTTGTGCTATGACTTCGACATGCATTAAATGGTGCCACATCATTCCATGTTGCATTTAAACATGTTGATGGGGCATATCGAAGATTTTCAGCAAACCAACATCGTCCTGCCTTCACCACCGTTGTATAATTTACTCCTTGCCATGAATAAGTTCCTCCACAGGCAAATATAGTGGTCCAATTAGCACGAATTGTCATGCTTTGTTGCACATTACTACAAGCACCAGTTGATGCCGTAAATGTTCCTGCACAGCTACCACTTGTTATTGTGAATCCAGCTAACTCATATATATTGTAACTTCCACTTCTTGAACAGGATGGACCTGCAGCACTGGTCCCCCAGTTCACTGTCCTTGAATTTGGTATACATGTTCCACCGTTACCATCATAAGTTACGGTATATTGATTAATGGTGAATGTTGCGCCAACACTTCTATTTTGCGTCATGCTAACACTACAACTACCTGTTCCAGAACAAGACCCTGACCATCCCGTAAAAGTATGTCCGGTACTTGCACTATTTGTTACTGTGACATTAGCTCCATGATTATATGTATGTATCCCAGCACTTGGATTAATTGTCCCACTTCCGGTTACACTAGTGGTTAATGTATATGTGCTAACTGCAAAATTTGCTCTTACTGTAATTGCACCTCTTACATCACTACAAATACCAGTACTGGTATTAAAAGTTCCATTACAAGTTCCACTTTCCAAAGTATAATTTGTAAAACTATAGCCGGTACTTGGACTTGGAGTTGTTCCGATATTTGCTGAACTCCAATTCACTGATTCAGAAGTTGGATTAACACTACCGCCAGTACCTGCAGTATATGATACGGTATAAGTATTGATTGTAAAATTTGCTCTTACTGTCAAATTACCAATTACATTAGTGACTGCTCCAGTACTTGTATTTAATGTTCCATTACCACTGCCACTAGTAATTGAAAAATTATCAAATGTATAACCCGTATTCGCACTATGACCTGGTGCTGCTGAATCACCACCATGAGTTACTACTCTTGAGGCGGTACTGACTGTTCCACCAGTACTTGCTATATAACTAACAGTATACTCGTTTAAAGTAAAGCTTGCTTCAATTGTCATATTTCCAATTACATTTGTGACATTACCAGTTGAGGTATTTAAATCACCATTACCAACACCAGTAATAACTGTATAATGTGAAAAAGTATATCCTTCTTCAATCTCAACACTTGGCGTTGTTGCATCACTACCATGATTTACAGTTCGGTAATTTGGATCAAAAGTTGCACCCCCATTTGATTGATAATTAACGGTATATTGTCTAATTGCAAAATTAGCTCTAATTGTCATATCACCAATTACATTACTAATATTACCATTACTTAAATTTAAATCACCGTTACCAGATCCTTCAATAACTGTAAAATTAACAAAATCATAACCAGTATTCTCAGTTACATCCGGTCCTAAAGCAATTTCATCTTCTAATACATATTTAGATAATGGATCAACACTGCCACCAGTTCCTGCTTGATAACTAATTTGATATACATTTGGTGATGTTACAGTGATTAAATCATCTGTTTCAACACCATCGATTCTTACTCTAAAGGTATAGGTTGTTCCTGGTTCTAAATCAACAAAAGTCCTTGATGATTGCCAATCAACGCCATCTTTACTATACTCAACATTAGGTCCACTAACACTTGGTAAAATAGCAGTTAATTTGCCATTTTCTTGTAATGTCCACTCAATCAATCCCGCAAAATCAGTTATTTCGCAATCTTCTGTCATATCAGATAATCTAGTTACCGTTACTTCTTTATTATTAAATGCTTTTTGAACACACCAATAACCATCATTAATCGCCATTTGGACTTTACAATTTTGATTAATAACAATTACCCCATCGGTTGGTGCTCTACCAGAAAAGGCTATCATATCTTCTGAAGTAATAACTCCATCCTCAAAAACAACTTCCATTATTTTTGAATCCCCTTTTACGATATTAGCCATACATTCATTTTCTGATGTTTTCGCAAGACCATAAGCACTTGACTCAAAAGCTCCTTTTCTAGCTTCGCCAATTACATTTAGCACAATTGGCATTGCAATCAATAAAATAATTGCCAAAATGACAATTACCGCTAGTAATTCTATTAGCGTAAATCCTTTCTTTTTAACATAAAATAATTTCTTCATAAAAAATCTCCCTTTCTTTTATGACTACCATACTGATATTACATTTAAAGTATAAACTTTTTTTTAATTAATGTCAAACTTTTTTTCAAAAAAAAAGACTTTAAAAGCCTTTAAAAATATTTTCCCTTTACATTACTGTTTTTTTACTAATGCTTCTTTAATTGAAAGGTTTAAACGACCTTTTTTGTCATTACCTAAAGACTTAACAAAAACCTCTTCACCTAATTTAACAACATCCGTTGTTTTTTCAACTCTTTCTTTAGATAGATGTGAAATATGAACTAAGCCATCACATCCTGGCCATAATTGAACAAAACAACCAAAATCTTCTATTTTAACAACTTTCCCTTTATAAATTTTGCCCGTTTCAACTTCTTTAACAATATCTTCAATCATTGCAATTGTCTTATCAATAATTTTAATATCAGTATGGTAAACAATAATTCGACCATCATCTTCTAAATCCACTTTAACTGCTGCTTTATCGTTAACCGATAAAACATTACTTGACTCTAAAATGATTTTGGTAATTGTTTCCCCACCACGGCCAATTACTTCTTTTACTTTTTCTGGAGCGATTTTAATTATTTTTGTTTTTGGTGCATATTGACTTAATTCCTTTTTCGGTTCTTTAATTGTTTTGGCCATCGCTTTTAGAATTTCAATTCTTGCCTTTTTGGCCTGCTCTAATGCTTTTTCAAAAATAGTTCTTGAAACTCCAGAAATTTTAACATCCATTTGCATTGAACAAATTCCTTTTTCAGTTCCGGCAACTTTAAAATCCATATCACCCATATGATCTTCAAGACCTTGAATATCAGTTAAAACTTTATATTTGTCGCCTTTAGTGATTAATCCCATTGCAATTCCAGCAACTGGTCTTAAAATTGGCACTCCAGCAGCCATTAAAGCCATGCTACCAGCACAAATACTCGCCTGTGATGAAGAACCATTGCTTTCAAAAACTTCGGTTACAATACGAATAGTATAGGGGAATTCATCTTCTGATGGAAGTACTTGTAAAAGCGCTTTTTCACCTAAAGCCCCATGCCCTACTTCTCTTCGCCCTGGCGGACCGTATCGACCGGTTTCACCAACACTAAATTGTGGAAAATTATAATGTAACATAAATCTTTTTTGATCTTCAATGCCAAGACCATCTAAAATCTGATGTTCACCTAAAGCTCCTAAAGTAACAACACCTAATACTTGAGTTTCACCTCTTGTAAAAATTGCTGATCCATGGGTTCTTGGTAATAAGTCTATTTCGGTGCTTACATCTCTTAATTGATCCATTTTACGGCCATCTGACCTTTTATCATGATTAACAATTAAATCTCTTAATACACTTGCTTCTAAATCTTCTAATGCTTTAGCAACCATCTTAACATTCCTACAAGAATCATCATCTGCAAACTTTTCGATATACTGATTAATCACTTCTTCTTTTATTTTTTCTAATTCAGCATATTTTTTTAATTTTTCTTTTATTTTTAATGCTTTTTCAATATCACTTTTTGCTAATTTTTCGACTTCCTTAATTATTTCAGGATCATTTTGTTCAAGTTCAATTGTTACTTTTTCTTGTCCAACTTCTTTAATGATTTTTTCTTGAAACTTAACTAATTCTTTAATCGCATCATGTCCAAACATAATTGCATCAATCATATCTTTTTCTGATACTTCTTTACTACTTGCTTCAACCATATTAACTGCATCTTTTGTTCCAGCAACAATTAATTCAATATCACTTGTTTCTTTTTGAATTGAAGTTGGATTGATAATAAACTGTCCATCAACTCGACCAACAATTACGCCTGCTACTGCTTGTTTAAATGGAATATTACTAACTGAAACAGCCAGTGAGCTACCAAGTAAAGCCATCATTTCTGGTGTATTATCTTGATCAACACTTAAAATTTCGTTAATAACATGAACATCATTGCGAAAACCATCAGGAAATAGTGGTCTTAGTGGTCGATCTATTAACCGGGCCGTTAGGGTTGCGTTATCAGTTGGTCTGCCCTCTCTTTTAATAAATCCACCGGGTATTTTTCCAACAGCATACAATTTTTCAAAATATTGAACCATTAATGGGAAAAAGTCACCGTTGGTTCGGTACTTGCTCATCACAACTGCTGTTAAAACAACGGTGTCTCCATATCTGATTAAAACTGATCCATTGGCTTGTTTGGCAATTTCACCAGTTTCAATTGTAATTTTTCTTCCATAAAAATCGAGATTATATATTTTCTTCATTTTTCCTCCTTATTAAAAGACACTCAAAAAGAGTATCTTTCTACTTTCTTAATCCTAATTCTTTGACAATTTTACGATATCTTGTAACATCATTTTTTAAGATATAATTTAATAAACTTCTTCTTTTTCCTACTTTTTTTAGCAGGCCTCGTTTTGAATGAAAATCATGTTTATGTTCCTTTAAATGTTCTGTTAGTTCATTTATTTCTTCAGTTAAAATTGCAACTTGCACCTCAACTGAACCGGTATCTTTTTCATCTTTTGCAAATTTTTTAACGATTTTCTCTTTTGATTCTTTTGATAAAGCCATTTTCTTTCTCCTCTCTTTAATTCGCCAATCCCTAGATTTAAGTTGGAGTTTCAAAAATCCAAGTAATTGGTACATTCATAATATACACTATATTATTAATTAATGCAATATTAAATAAACATTTTCCAAGGTTTCATTTTGGTTTTGTTTTTTTCATATGTTTGATAAATTGCTAATGCTTCATTTTGATCAATTAATAATACTTTTTCTTCTTGGTAAAGATTTTCAATTAATTGGCCATCTTTAATTTTTTCTTTTTTTATTTGAACAGTTGGAAATTCTTGTAATACTTCTTTTATTGATATTAAATCAGATTCAGTTATTTGTTCTAAATCTTTAGCTTGTTCTAAATCAAAATTTCCTTGCTTGGTTCTAATCAAACCAGTCATCGTGGCACATGTATTTAAATTTTTTGCAATATCTTCAATTAAGCTGCGAATATAGGTTCCTTTACTTACCAATGTTTTAATGATAAATTCATTTTGATTAAAACTAATTAATTCTAGATGATAAATATTTACTTCTCTTTTTGGGATTTTTACTTCTTTCTTTTCTCTTGCATAATCATATAATCTTTGACCAGCAACTTTTACGGCTGAGTAGATTGGCACTTCTTGAATATATTTACTAGGAAAATTATTTATAACCGTTTTTAATCCATTTTCGGTTATTTTTTTATTTGACTGATCAATTACCTCGCCAGTAATATCGCCCGTATCAGTTTTTAAACCTAGTCTTGCCGAAGCAAGATATTCTTTTTGATAGCCCGTTACTATTTCATTAATAATTGTAGCACGATTTACTAATACAATTAACAACCCTGTTGCCAGTGGATCCAATGTTCCGGCATGGCCTGCTTTTACTTTGAATTTTTTTTCAATTTGATTTACGATTTCGCGACTTGTTTTATCTTTTTCTTTATTTATTAAAAATATTCCAGTCATTTTATCTTCTTCTTGTCATTAGGAATAATCTTATTATTTGTAATAAAGTTGCCACTAATGCGGCGACATATGTTAGGGCGGCGGCGTTTAACATCGCTTTGACTTTTTCTTTTTCGGATACATCAATTAAACCTAGTTCTAATAATTGTTGATTGGCTCTTTTTGAAGCATCAAATTCAACTGGTAATGTTACGATTTGGAAAAGAAAGGTTGCTAGTAAGATTAAAATCCCAATCATTAAATATTGGGTGATTCCCGCAAAAATTGCGATAAAAAGTGCAAAATAACCTAAATAGGATATTAAACTAACAACTGGTACTAAAGCCGCTCTAATTTTCATGAAAATATAACTTTCTTTATCTTGCAATGCATGCCCTACTTCATGGGCGGCGATGGCAACTGCTGCTATTGAAGATTCATGAAAAATTGGCGTTGAAAGCCTTACTACTTTTTGCGTCGGATCATAATGATCTGATAATTCCCCTTTGACTTCAACAACATGAACTTTATTAAGACCATTATGATCTAAAATTCTTCTTGCTGCTTCAAAACCAGTAATATTTCGGTTTATTTTTGTTGTTCGGTATTCTTTAAATGCCCTACCAATATATGCTTGTGCACCAATTACAACAACGATTGCAACAACAAATAAAATAAAGGTTATCATATCTTCTAGACCCATTAACATGAAATTCATTTTACCACTCCTTTTGTCTTTAAAATTATATCATACTTACATTTAATGAGCAATTATTTTTTGAAAAAATTATTGCATATATATGATTTATATGGTAATATTAAAAAGAACAAAAGGGACCCTTAGCTCAGTTGGTCAGAGCTCCCGGCTCATAACCGGGCAGTCGAAGGTTCGAATCCTTCAGGGTCCACCATGCAGGTGTGGCGAAATTGGCAGACGCGCTAGACTTAGGATCTAGTGTCTTATGACATGGGGGTTCAAGTCCCTTCACCTGCACCAAATATTAAAAAAACATGCAAATGCATGTTTTTTACAAATAAAATAATATTTATAAACTTCTTTTATATGTATTATCTAAACTATTAATTTCAGCAAGTCTTTTATTTTCTACTTTTTTTTGTTCTAACGTTTCTACATCTTCAGGTGTTAATTCACCAATAGCACTTGCTTCAAAAAACTCTGGTCCTTTACTTGAAAAATGAAAAATATTATTTCTAACCAAGCCTATTGATGCCCCCGAATTACCTTGTTGGTTTAATATTTTAACTGTTTCTTCAATTTGAACACCGTTTTCAAGAGCTTCTAATATTTCTAAAACAAATTCAATGGTTTTTCCTAAATATAAATTGGCACTGTTGATATATACTAGTTTTTCCCATTCCTGCCATCTTTCAGGAAAGATTAATTGTTTTCCTTTTTCAATCCAATCAGGAATCATTTTATCTGCCCTTTTTTTCCCTTCTTGTTCGACATAATCAATATAGTCTTGAGTTAAACTATCCGTTCTTAGTGGATACCCATTATATACTGCATCAATTGGTTCTCCATCTTCTTTTGCCTTAAACATGATGGCGATTACTTCCCTTATTGTCCGTTCTGGTCCAAAAATCACTTTTTTATATTCATTCATCTTTTTCCTCCTTAAACAAAATTTTTTTTGTTATTTTTTGATCATATTTAATAAATTTACTTTAAACATATCTTTATCGGCATCTTGTTTTGATATCATAACCCCTTTATATGAGGTTAATTCACTTTGGTGCCCTTCGATTAATATTTTAGCGGGCTCAATTGTTACTAATTTTACCAGTTTTCTTTCAGGATTTACTTCATATATTAGTTTTAAATAACCATGAACTTTTACAAACAACATATCGGTTGGAAGTTTTAATTCGTATTTTTTGATTTCATTCTCTTCAATTATATCACCTAAAAAATCTCCATTTTTTAATGAAGGATAGTAACTAAAATATAATTTTTTATAGGATAACATGTTGTATTTCTTTAATGAGCGTTCTAATTTTCTGAATTCTGCTTCGTTTTCGAATTCAATTGAATACTTATCCATAATTAGTCACCCTCCCTATCATGTTAATAGTAACACCAATTCATTTTAATGTCAAATAAAAAACAGAAATGGTTTACATTTCTGTTATCTTATCTGTTATCTTATTTTTAAACTCTGCCACTGAATAACATTACCCTGCTCATCATAGAGAGTTCCGCCGTGATCTGGTCCTATTATTGTTGTATCTTCAACCGAATTATAAATGTCTTCTCTTGGTTGTGATTGTTCTGGTTGAGGTGATGTATTTTGTTGAGTATCGGCCGGCTGATAAGATTGTTGTTGGCCAACTTGACGCATATGATTTCCATTTTCGTCATAAATTGGATTACCACTGCTATCCCATAGATAACCATTGGCATCAACTGTAATTCCTGGAACAATAACGACTGTTTCATTTGGTCCTTTTTCAATAATGGTTGGTCCTTGAACATCATCACCATGTTCTTTTTTGGCATCATCCATCAGCTTTTTAAATTCATCATATGATACTCTTGCTGCTTGATTAAAAGCGCTTAAGTAAGGAGATGCAAACTCAGTTCCATTAAATTTACGATATTTCGATTCCACAATAGAATCTACTCTTGTATAAGTAAGTCCTTGTTCAACTAATCTTGCACCGTAATTCATTCCTTGGTATTTACCTAATACTGCTGCTTGCTCAATAATTGTATTTCTATATTCTTTATTATATTCTTCAATATAAACTTGTGTATAAGCAGATTGGTTGGCATATTTTGCATCATAGCCTGTTGGAAATTTTCTTGGGAAAGGCTCGGGACGTCCCAAACTTGATGAATTAGTTGTATCAAATATTGCATCACGATTCCCTGCTTCAAATCCATCTTTCATTCCTTTTGCTCTTAACTCCGCATCTTGATTTGTTTGATCGATTTTTTCTTTGGTAATTGGTGTTTGATTTGTTGGTGAAACAGGTTTTTGTGTTGTTGTAACTGTTTCCTGCATCAAATGTTCTTTTTTGGCCATTTGATTTTCTTCAATTGACTCTCTTGCAACAAATACAATCTTTGCTTTTTCAATTACGTTCGCAACTAATAATTTGAATTTTGAAGCAACCTTGTTTTTTTCAGCATATTCTTTCATTTGCTCGTCATATTTATATTCAAGATTTTTTCTTGCTTCAATACTATTATCTGAATATCTTGAAGCAATATTCGGATTATAACGGGCTTCTTTATTTTCGATACAATTTGTTTGATTAGCAAACATAATTAATTCTAATGCTTCTAGCTTATTTCCATAACGATTGAATACTGCTTTATCATTTAACAAATTATGATAAACAAACCATATTTTACTTTGAATTAACATACTAACACCATCTGGAAGTTTTTTCCATTGATCACTTGCATATAAATCTTCAATTTCTTTTACAAGAATCCCGACAACGTCTAGCTTTTCAGCTTCACTTGCAACATTATATCGAGCAATTAATTCTTGAATTTTTATTAATTCAACTTGTGAATTTGGATTTACAATTAATGATGCTACATCAATCATATGACCTGGCTTTGAATATAATGCATCACTTGCAACTGTATTAATCATTTGCGTTGCTTTATCCATTAAGATTTCAGCATTGAAACGATCATCATATAAATGTGCTGCTTGTGATGGCGAAATGTCCTCAATATTTAATAATATGTATAGAGCTAGGACATCTTCAACATTTAATTCCCCTAGACCATGAAGTCCTGCGTTTTCAACAAAATGAATTAATCTTTCTTCTATTGCTGCAAAATCATTTACTTCATCAATAATTAATTCTAAATCATCAACTTCTTCTTGTTTTTCAATAACGGGTGGTTCGATTTTAGTTTCAGTTGTGCAGCTACTTAAAGTAAAACCAGTTGTTGCAATAACAATTGCGGCAAGTCCTGCAAATACATGACCTTTATACTTCCGGTTAATAAATCCTTTTCTTTTTTCCATCTTTTTCACCCCTATTTAACTTTCTTATTGCCAGTTGCTTGAAAACCTTGATTGATTAAGGCCTGGTCATTTGGACTTGTACTCCATCTTGTAACTACATTTGTGTCCCTAATAACTTGACCATTTTTATATCGATAGTATCGAACTGCAACATATCTTTTATCCTCATATCCATCTCGGAATCGATAATATTTTTTGACAACTGGGTATTGTTTATCAACCCATCCATAAATTGGTGTTTGAACATTATATGATACTAATTTATCACCATAAACACTTTGTTTGCTAAAAGAGTAACTTACACATACATTAGATCCACTTGATGTTGTTTGTGTTTTTCTTTCAAATACTCGATAGACACCTTTTTTAACAACACAACTTGTTGATGAACAATCATATCCGTCAGTTGGGACTGATGTTAATACATAAATTGTTGTACTAGTATCTTGTGGAATATATCCAAATACTCTTGGACTTGATGATGATTCTTGCCAGTATGTTCTTGTGGTAACTGAACTTCCACTCCATTGTGTACATTGAATTGTTGCTACTTCACCAACTTTAACTCTTTTTGTCTCAGTAACAATTTTATTTTCATAGCCAACTAAAATTTGTTCTCTTTTAGTTTCATAAGTTGTTTCATCTTTAACTTCAACTTGTCTAGTTGAGCTTGCTGAAACTACCGATAAAGACCACGCTGACCAATTGCCCCAAACAAATCCATTATTAATTAATTGTTGTTCATCTTTTGTATCAACTTGCGTTAAAGGCCCACTTGATACAGAGCTTGTTGACCATCCTGACCAATTACCCCATACTGTTTGCTCAGTAACGTCTGTTCTTTGATATTCATATTCATAATCAACAGATACAATTGGTGTTGAACATGTAACTGTATTACTATAATTACTTTCACCACTATTATTATATGCTTTTACACGATAACGATATGCTGTTTCTGCTTGAAGACCAGTGTTTGACCAATAAGTATTACTTTGATTTCGAACTTCAATTATTGGTACACATGAAGTACCTGTACATCTAAAGACTTTATAACCTAAAGCGTAATTTACGGCATTCCATGATACATCAATTTGACTTGTTGATTGAACATTACACATTACCGTTGGTGCTTGTGGCACTTGCGGTGGTTGTTCCGTACTTGGTGTTGTACAAGTAACAGTATTACTATAGTTACTTTCACCATTAGCATTATACGCTTTGACACGATAACGATAAGTTGTTTCTTCATTTAATCCCGTATTTCCCCATGATGTTCCGACTTGATCTCTAACCATAAGTGTCGGTGTACAAGAAGATCCTGTGCATCTAAATACTTTATAACCACTTGCATAGTTTACAGCATTCCATGATACATTAATTTGACTTGTTGATTGGACACTACAACTTACTGTCGGTGCTTGAGGCACTTGTGGTGGTTGTTCCGTACTTGGTGTTTTACAAGTTGCAATATTACTATAAGCGCTATCCCCCGCTGAATTAGATGATTTTACGCGATAACGATATGTTGTTCCTTCATTTAGACCAGTATTAGCCCATAACGTTCCAGCTTGATTACGAACATTCGTAATTGGTGTACATGATGCCCCACTACAACGATAGATTTTGTATTCAGTAGCCTTATCTACTGCATTCCATGAAACATTTATTTGCGTTGTTGATTGAACACTACAACTCACCGCCGGAGCTGTTGGTAAAACAACTGGTTTCGGTGGTTTTGGTGGTGTCGGTGGTTTTGGCTTATCAGGCGTTACCACTGGCTTTGTTGGTTCGACTTCTTCACAGATATCCATTTCACAATAATCGTAACAACCTAAGTGTACGAAAATATAGTCCTCCATTTCAGGACATGAAAGGAATACTTTCAATAAATAATGTTCGGAATCAACTTTTGTAATTTCCACATATGAAAGGTTTGCATTACAACTATTTCCGCGATGATCTTTAACTGGAAGAATAATTTTTAAATCATACATTTCTTGTAGTGTTAATTTAAAAGTTACTCCATTCTCTTGTGGCAGACGTGGATTAATAAAATAGTGTTGAGCTGCCACGCTCATCCGATCGACATTTTCTGCAAAATTCGATTGGTATAATGAATCGATTTTTTCATCCAAATAGCTTTTGGTTGGAAACAACCAAAATAGAATAAATATGAATAAGGTCACAAATAAGAATTGAATGAATAAATCTCGCCATGATGTAAAATCTTCTGTTCTTTCTTTATACATTGCTCTTTCCCCCTTTAAGTTCGCCTATACTACCATATTACTTTAAAAAAGTCAACTTCTTTCAAATGTTTTTTTGTTTTATTGTATATTTTTTTTGATTTTTTGTTTTAAATAAAGGACAAAATCCTATTTGTCCTTTACTTCAAAAACTGTACACCCAGCATTGAAAAACCATGTTTTGTGTTCTAAAACCTCATCAATACTATTTAAAGTTTCAGCTGTTACTTTTTTTAAAATACCCGTCCCCATCCCATGAACAATTACACATTGCTTATTTCCTAATTCATAGTTTTCAGAAACAAATTGTTTGATATTTATTTTGGCCGTATCTCGATCTAATCCATGAATATCTAATTTGGGCAAATTCTCAATAAACATTATGTCATTCAAACTCATAATATATCTCCTTTATTTCTTCTTTTGCGAAAACTGAACGGCGACCACCAAGTCTTGTGACGGATAAAGCGCCAGCGATATTACTTAATTTACATATTTTATCAATTGGCCAATTTTTTGAAAGACCATAAACAAAAGCTCCATGAAAGATATCACCAGCACCAGTTGAATCAAGTGCTTTAACTTTTAGCGAAGGCATTTTCATTAATTTGTTGTTTTGAAAATATAAACTTCCTTTGCTTTCTAAAGTAATAACAACTTCCCCGGGAAAGATATCTTTTAACTTTAAATAATTTTGAATAAGCGTATCCTTATTATTATAGTCAACTTTTATGCCAGTGATCGTTTCAGCAAATTCTCTTGAACAAACTACATAATCAACAATCTTGCATAATTCAACTACATTATCGGTTACTCTTCCCGCATCAATTACACTAATTGCCTTTTTATTATTTAAAATTATTTCTTTAGCGACTTTAAACTCCTGACCATCAACTAAGATGATATCTGGTTTAAAATCAATTTGTATTTTATCTAATTCCATCGATGGTTCACGATATGAGAGAATTGTTCGACTACCATTTTTAGTATTAGCAATAATAAAGCTAGCAGTTGTTTTACTGTTTTGATCAACTTGTAAATACTTCAAATTAACATTTACGGATTTAAATTCTTCAATAATTTGTTTACCAAACTCATCATCGCCCGTTACACCAATAAAATGAACATCAATTCCCCACTTGCCCAACAAATAAGCGGCATTAGAAGCAGGCCCGCCGCCACCTTCAACGCGCTTATTAACTCGATTTTTGGTGTTCTCGATTGGATATTCTTCGACTGGAATCGTAATATCATATGCAACATTACCAATACAAACTACTTTCATCTTAAAAACCCCTTTCCACCATTATGTCAAAAATATCGATTTTTTTCAACTTAACTCATCAATAACTTTAAATAATTTTTTTACATTTTGACTTATCATATTTTTACCAGTTGCCTGAAAATCAGTAATTGGTACTTCACTTGCCGAGACTATTTCAATTTGCTCTTGATATTTAATTCCAACTAAATCCTTTGAGTCCACCATTAGTCCATCAATTATTAAATATGGATTTGTAATAACATCACGAATCAAGCGACTGCCCTTGCGTGCCCGATTCATCTTTTTTAATTGTTCAGTTTTAATTCTTTTTAACGTTTTTTTATCAGTCGCTAATAACAAGAACTCTTTTTCAGTTGAACAAGCAACTTTGACTTGATCATTTTTTAAACTTATTGCTTTCACACCAGCAGTCTTTAAACCAACGATTGGTACTTGGTCAATTGTAAAACAAAGGTAAAATCCATTTTGAGTAATAATTACGACATCATTTTGCTTATTATTATAAACCGATACTAATTTATCATCATTTTTTAATTTAATTGCCGTAATTAATTTTGAATTCCTCATTACTTGAAAATCTTTAATTTGACTTCGTTTAATCATTCCGTTCTTTGTAACAAAAACTAGATCGTCACCATTAAATTGATTAAAAATATGACCATTAATAATTTTTTCATTTTCACCTAATTTTACAATACTACTAATATGCCGTCCCAACTCGCTCCATTTCATTTCTGGAATTTGATAAACTGGCAAATATAAATAATTTCCTAAATCAGTAAAAACTAATAAAACATCTAGCGTATTTGCATTGTCCAATATCATTAGATAATCGCCACTTTTTAATTCGCTTTTTTCTTTATTACTAAGATTATAGCTTTTTTTTGAAACTCGTTTTAAATATCCATCATTAGTTAACATAACAATTACATCTTCATGATTAATCATTTCTTCTTTTTCAATTTTTATACTGCTAACTTCCGATTTTATGATTGATCTTCTTGGATAACCGTATTCATTTTTTATTTTTCGTAATTCATTTTTCATTAAACTTTTTAATACTTGCTCATCATTAATAATCTTTTGTAAGCCTTCGATAATCATCATTAAGTTATTTTTTCTTTCTTCTAAAGCAACAACATCAGTATTAGTTAAACGATATAATTGCAAACTAACAATTGCATCCGCTTGTTTTTCAGTAAATTGGTAAGTGGTTTGCAAATTTAATTTAGCATCACCTTTGTCCTTACTCTTACGAATAATCTTTATTATTTGATCAATAATTGAAATTGCTTTAATTAAGCCCTCAACAATATGAATTTGTGCTTGTGCAAAGTTTAAATCGAAATGAGTTCGATATAAAATAACTTCTTTTTGGTGTTTTATATAAGCATCTAATATATCTATTAAACCAATTGTCACTGGTCTTTTGTTAACAATTGCAACCATATTATAATTAAATGATATTTGCATTTCGGTATTTTTTAACAAATAATTAATCACTAAATCTATATTAGCTTCTTTTTTTATGTCAATTACAATTCGCATCGGTGATTTTAAATCTGATTCATCTCTTACTTCACTAATACCGTCAATTTTCTTATCATATCTAATTTCATCAATTTTTTTAACTAAATTAGCTTTATTGACTTCAAACGGAATTTCTTCAATAATAATTTGTTTATTTTTTTCGACTTGATATTTTGCTTCCAAAATAACTTTACCACGCCCAGTTGTAAACGCATTTTTAATGCCTTCTTCACCATAAACGGTTCCACCAGTTGGGAAATCAGGTCCTTTAATAACATTTAAAATTGAATCAATTGAACAATTTGGGCTGTCAATTCGTTTAATTGTTGCATCAATTACTTCACTTAAATTATGGGGCGGAATATTAGTTGCATAACCAGCACTAATTCCAGTGCTACCATTAACTAAAAGATTTGGATAAGGAATTGGCAAAACGGTTGGTTCATTTAATGAGTCATCATAATTTGGCGCCCATAAAACAGTATCTTTATCAATATCTTTCAATAATTCAACGGCTATTTTATTTAATCTGGCTTCAGTATAACGCATTGCTGCTGGATTATCACCATCAAGCGAGCCGTTATTTCCATGCATATCAATAAATGGGGTTGATTGTTTCCACCATTGACTCATTCGGACCATTGCTTCATAAATACTCGAATCACCATGCGGGTGGTATTTTCCCATTACATCACCAACACCGCGAGCACTTTTTTGATATGGTTTATCATAAGTATTCTTATTACGATACATTGAATACATAATTCTTCTTTGAACCGGTTTTAATCCATCACGAACATCTGGCAATGCTCGGTCTTGAATAATCGATTTCGAATACCTTCCAAATCGTTCTCCTAATATATCTTCTAATGAATAATCGTAGATCTTTTTAACTATTTGATTCATTTTATCATCCTATTCTATTTTAAATTCATCTTCTAATGAAAATTCAACATTTTCTTCGATCCATTCTTTTCTTGGTTCAACCTTATCCCCCATTAAAACGCGAACTCTTTTTTCAGCCAAAGCAATATCATTGATGCTTACTTTAATTAAATTTCTTGTTTCTGGATTCATTGTTGTTTCCCAAAGTTGATCTGCATTCATTTCACCAAGTCCTTTATATCTTTGAATGGTTACTTTTTTATCACCTTTTTTTTCAATTAGTTCTCTTCGTTGTGCTTCTTCCCATACATAATGCTTTTCTTTACCAATTTCAATCTTATATAGGGGGGGCATTGCAATAAAAAGTTTTCCCGCTTCAATTAAGGGGCGCATATAACGATAAAAAAAAGTCAATAAAAGGATTTGAATATGAGCACCATCATCATCAGCATCGGTCATAATAATTATTTTGTCATAATTAACTTCGGTCACATCAAACTCACTGCCAATTGATGAGCCCATTGCATGGACAATCGTACTCAGTTCTTCATTTTGAAAAACATCTTCTTTTTTTGCTTTTTCACAATTTAATACTTTTCCCCGAAGTGGAAGAATTGCTTGAAATTTTCGATCACGCCCTTGTTTGGCTGATCCACCTGCTGAATCACCTTCAACAATAAATAATTCATTTTTTTGTTTGTTTTTTAACTGTGCTGGTGTTAATTTCCCGGTAATTAATTTTTCTCTTTTCCCTTTTCCATTACGTACTGATTCGCGGGCTTTTTTAGCCGCTTCTCTTGCTTGTTTGCTTTTTTGCATTTTTCCAATAATATTTTCAGTAATTGCTCGATTTTCTTGTAAGAAAAATTGTAATTTTTCATAAACAATACTTTCAACAATATTTCTTGCTTGGGGTGTTCCCAATTTTGATTTTGTTTGACCTTCAAACTGTAAAATGTTTTCAGGAATTTTTAAACTAATTATAACCGTTAATCCTTCGCGAACATCACTGCCCTCTAAATTTTTTTCTTTTTCTTTTAACAATCCTATTTCTCTTGCATGTTCATTAAAAATTCTTGTTAAAGCTGATTTAAAACCAACTTCATGAGTTCCACCATCAATTGTTTTGACATTATTAACAAACGAAAGAATATTTTCAAGATGGCTTTCAGTATATTGTAAAGCAAATTCCAGTTCGATGTTTTCTTTTATTGCATTAAAAGAAGCAACATTGTGTAATGGTTTCTTTTCTTCATTAATATACTCAACAAATAACTTAAGTCCCTCTTTGTAATGAAATAAGGCCTCTTTTTCATCTTCAGTATCTTTTATTTCAATCATTAAGTCTTTTATTAAATAAGCCGATTCCTGCATTCTTTCACAAATCGTTGTAAACGAAAATCTACTTTTACCAAAAACATTTTCATCTGGTTTAAAAGTAACAACGGTCCCACTTTTTTTAGTTGAATTTAATTTTGTTAAAGGGGTTGTTAAATTACCACCACCGCTAAAGCCAATTTTATACTCAAAGCCATCACGACGAATAATAATATCCATATATTCACTTAACGCATTTACAACACTAGCACCAACACCATGTAACCCCCCAGAAACCTTATAGCCGCTCATCTCAAACTTACCACCCGCATGTAATTTAGTATAAATTACTTCTGGTGTACTAAGTCCTGATTCATGCATGCCAACCGGAATTCCTCTTCCTTCATCCTCAACCGTGATACTATTATCTCGATTAATCGTAATCTTTATTTTTCGCCCAAAGCCGTTTATTACTTCATCAATACTATTATCGACGATTTCCCATACTAAATGATGAAGACCGCGCTTATCGGTTGAACCAATGTACATCGCCGGTCTTTTTTTTACAGCATTTAAGCCCTCTAATATTTTGATTGAACTTTCATCATATTTTATCATGTCTTCACCTATTTTTTTCTTCAAATTTTACCAATACTTCTCTTGGTTTTGAACCACGCCCAGCTCCAATAATTCCTCTTTCTTCTAATAAATCAATTACTCTTGCAGCTCGATTATATCCTAAGCGAAATCGCCTTTGTAATAATGAAGCCGATGCTTTCTGTTCTTTAATTACATATTCAACAATTTGATCATAAATTGGATCTTCATATTCTTCTTTTTCAACCATGGTTGTTGCTTTTAACTCTTCTTCTTCAATCAAAAAGGTTTCATCATAAATTGCTTTTTGCTGTGAAATTGTGTAGTCAACAATTGTTTTAATTTCTTTTTCAGAAACAAACGTTCCTTGTAATCTTATTGGTACATTTTCACCCATCGGCAGAAAAAGCATATCGCCATTACCAAGCAATTTTTCTGCACCCATCATATCAAGAATTGTTCTTGAATCAATACTACTACTAACAGCAAAGGAAATTCTTGATGGGATATTTGATTTAATTAAACCAGTAATTACATCAGTTGAAGGTCTTTGCGTAGCAACAATCAAATGAATTCCAGCTGCTCTTGCAATTTGTGTGATTCGCATAATTGAATCTTCAACTTCTCTTGCTGATACAACCATTAAATCTGCTAATTCATCGATGATTACGATGATATATGGCAGTTTTTGAAATTTCTCTCCTTTTGCTTGTTTTTCAAGATAAACATTATAACCAGCAATGTTTTTCGTTCCCGTTTCATTAAACAATTCATATCTTCGATCCATTTCGGCAACGATTTTCCGAAGCGCAACAGTTGCTTTTTTAGCATCAGTTACAACCGGAATCAATAAATGCGGAATTCCATTATAAATATTTAATTCAACTTTTTTTGGATCAATTAAAACTAATTTTACTTCATCTGGTTTTGCACGCATTAAAATTGAAATAATAATACTATTAGTACAAACTGATTTCCCAGAACCAGTTGCTCCTGCTACTAAAAGGTGTGGTGTTTTATTTATTTCACAATAAACTGGATTACCCATAATATCTTTTCCTAGCGCAACTAATAATTTATTTACTTGTAATTCTCTTGGGGCTTTTTCTAATATTTCTCTTAATGAAACATAAATAGGAATCTTGTTTGGAAGTTCAATTCCAACGGTTCTTTTCCCAGGGATTGGTGCTTGAATTCGCACATCTTTAGCAGCTAATGAAAGTGATATTTCCCGGTGAATACTCAAAACTTTACTAACCTTTGTCCCGGCTTTTAATTCTACTTCATATTGCGTTACCGATGGTCCAATATTAACTGCGACCACTTTCCCCTCAATTGAAAAATCTCTAAAAACACTTTCTAATGCTTCAATATTAGTTTTTACAAATTCATGATTTTCACGATTTTCAGTTTTATCTCTTTTTTCTAACATTGTTATTAAAGGCTTACGATAGCCCTTTAAGTCAACTTCTTCAACAACTACTTCTTCTTTTTCCTTTTCATCATGATGTTTCAAATCTTCAACACTTGAAATAACAATTTTTGAATTTTCATTAAATTTTTTCTCAGCTTCTAAAACCGCCTCTTTTGTTTCTTTGGTTGGTAATTTCATTTGCTCTTTTAATGATTTCATTATCATCACAATTACATTACCAGCAACTAAAATAATTCCAACAATCATAAAAATCCAAGCAACAATTTGCGTGCCTAGAATATCAAAAAGTGGAATCAAAATAGTTGTAAAAATTGTTCCAATCATTCCGCCACCACTGATATTTTCTAAATCTGGTACTTTTCCTAACATTTCTAGTAACAAATTTGTTCCTTTTTCTTCTAGGCCTTGATAAAATTTTATATTTATAAGAATTAATGAAGCGATAAAAACCAAGTATAACCCCGCCATTCTTTTATACAATTTACTATTTAACTTTAATACAATATAAATACCAGTTAAAAACATCAATATAAAAAATGCTCGATAAAGAATTCCTACAAAAAAAGCACCACCAATTGCAATTAGTTTGCCAACAATTCCTAGTTGGCCGTAGCCCATTACAGCAATAAAAATTAGTAATATCCCATAAATTAAATAATTATATTCTTTTGGGATTAATTTTTCTTTCTTTTTTTTACGCCCCATTTTTTACCTACCTCCAACTAAATTATATCACAAGATTATTATTGTTACAATAAAAAACAGCCATCGCTGTTTAATAATTTCAATATCTAAAAATAACATCTATTTATTTATTATTTGTTTTAATTGATTAATAAATTCTTTGATTTCTTTTTTAGTTGTTATGTGTGATAAACTGATTCGGATACTTGATTCAGCCCTTTTTTGATCTTTCGTTAAATAGTAAATTAATTCTGACTGTTTGTTTTTTGAACAAGCAGTTTGACTTGATAAATAGATTTCTTTTTCGGATAAAGCATTAACAATTGTTGCTGACTTTATCCCCATTACACTAATATTAACAATATGAGGAATGCATGCTTGATCACTATTTATCCTAATTTCTTTTATTTTTTTTAATTCTTCTTTTAAAAATATATTTAAATTATTTACTTTTTCAATATTTTGTTCAAGATTTGAATACATTAATCTTAAACTCTTAGCAATTGCTATAATTAATTCCGTTGTTGGTGTCCCCGCACGATATTTGGTAAAACTATGTCCACCATCAATTAACGGATTTAGATTTGTTTTTTCTTTATGATAAAGAATACCAATTCCTTTTAAGGAAAAGAACTTATGTCCTGAAAAAGTCGCATAATCAACAAAATCAAAAGATATTTTTTGTTTACCAATTATTTGACTAAAATCACTATGAAAAAGAATATTTTCATTTTTTAAAATTTGACCAATTTGTTCAATTGGTTGTCTAATTCCAAGTTCACTATTAACGGCACCTATACTAACTAAAATAACTTCATGATCAATTAATTTTTTTAAATGATTTAAATCAACCAATCCATTTTTTAAAAGATTAACATACTTTATTTTAAAACCGTTTTTGGTCATATATTTAATTGGTTCAATAATTGAAGGATGTTCGTATTTTGTTGTAATAATTGTTTTCTTTTTACTACTTAGAAAGGATTTAATGACTTGATTGTTAGCTTCACTAGCACCACTTGTATAAATTATTTCAGTTTCTTTTATATGTAAAATAGAAGCAATTTGTTCGGTTGCTTCTATAATTAATTTATTTGCTTTAAAGCCGATTTGATGATTTGAATTTGGATTAGCAAAACAGTTTTTTGATACTTTTACAAAACTGTCCACTACTTCATCAAACGGTGGTGTTGTTGCTGAATAATCTAAATAAATCACTACACTTCTCCTAGTTTGGTTTTGATTTTTTGATTTACAAGATTCATGTCAGCTTTTCCTTTAACACTTGGCATTATCTTGGCCATCAATGGTCCAATATCTCTTTGACAAGTTGGATTTATTTCTTGAAATGCTTGCTCAATTATTTGATCAATTTCACTTTCTTCTAGTTGTTTTGGCATATAGTGATTGATTATATCAATTTCTTTTTCAGTTTTTTCAACTAAATCAATTCGATTACCGGCCTTAAACTGTTCAATTGACTCTCTTCTAGTTTTAATTTGTTTAGTTAAAATTTGAACAACATCTTCATCTTTTAATTCTATTTGATTAGTTTTTTCTGTTTCTTGAATCGCTGATTTAACCATTCTTAAAACAATTACTTTTTCTTTTTCGCCATTTTTTAAAGCAAAAATAATATCACTATTAATTCTTTCTTTCATAAAACCCCTTCTTTACGAATTACTTCGACCTTTTTTTCGACTATTCTTAATTCCCTCTAATTTAGCAAGCCTTTTTCTTACTCCTGGTTTATTATAATGTTCTTTATCACGAACTTCTTTAAGGAGGCCATTTTTAACAATTTTCAGTTTAAAATCCTTTAAAGCTTGGTCAACTTTTCCATTTCTAACTACTACCTTGGTCATAAAAATCCCTCCTCTCTTTATCGATTTTATTATAGCACCATTTATCTTGATTGACAACTTTTTACCTAAAAAAAACGAAACTTTTTAGTTTCGTTTAACAATAATTTGATAAAATGTTGCGAATAATTGTTCCGGTTACCCTACCACTTAATAAAATAAAATCAATTATTGTGCTTAATAGAATAAATATAATGGGCAGTAGCATAATTATTATTACTACTTTTAACGTCTTATTTTCTTTTAAATAGGACATTTGCGACCGCTCACCATTCTTCTAATACCACTGCCTAAACTTCGGCCAACATCCATAATTGAATTCATTAATCGCGCAATTGAGTTTAATAATGTCCCACTTATATTCAGACCGCCTCTTATCATTATTAATTGATTGTTCTTTAATTTTGTCATGTTTCCTCCTTAGTTACAACGAAGTGGTCGCATATAACCATCAATTACACCGATCATAAATATAATTCCACCAATAATTAATGCTCCCACTTTTAACCTAATTGCCCCACCTTTAATTTTAGTTAATTCATTTTTTTGTAATGCTTTCATCTGCTTTTCTCCTTTATGTATTTTAATATTTCTTTTTTTATTGTAGTCGGTTGATACACAATAATTACTTTAACAAATTTTGTTTTAATTAGATCAGTTTTAAATGTTGCCTTTCGATATTGTTTCAAACTTTGATCAACCATTATTTCATCATCAACTTCGATTTGGTAGGTTACTTTTTTTTGTTCAATTATCATTTCCTTAATATTTAATAAATCTTTTTCTTCCATTGTTAGTTGAAATATCCCTTCTTGCAAGAAAACACTAATTGCTTTCGTTTGATGATATTGATAATAATGAGCAAAAATACTAAAAAAAACTATTATTATTAAATTGATGATTATTACCCTTCTTGTTTGATGTAATAAATCATAATTAGCCACTAGCAATCGTTCCTTTCGCAAATTGATATACTTTATCATATAAATAATTATTATCTAAGCGATGTGAAATAACAATAATTGTTTTGTTCTTAAACTTATCAAAAACATTTGTTAATATTTCTTTTTCTAAAGTTACATCTAATTCGCTAAATGCTTCGTCGATTAAAATGATTTGTGCTGGTTTTAATAAGCTTCGACCTAAAATAATTCTTTGCTTTTGACCACCTGACAAGTTATGACCGTTTTCTTCAATCATCATATTTAGACCTAGTTCTCGATCAAGAAATTGATCTATTTTACATATCTTTAACATTATGTTTACTTTGCTCTTTTTATTTGCTTTTATTAAATTTTGATAAACAGTTTCATTAAATAAATTCTCTGATTGTGAAATATAAGTTATATTATCGTGAATTGATTTTTTTTTAAGATCGTTAATATCCCAATCATCATACTGAACCATTCCTCTTTTTACTAAAAAAAAGCGCATTAATAATTTCAAGAAGGTGCTTTTTCCACAACCACTATCACCATAGATTAATACTTTTTCACCTTTTTTAATTTTTAAATTTAAATTTTTAAGAACATAATCATATTTATTATAAGAATAAGAAAGATTTTTAATATTAATTTGACCGCTTAATTTGGGACTTGCATAACCAATTTCTTTTTCTTGATAAAACAATTCTTGAATTCTTTTAAAAGCATTTTTGGTTTGTTGATATTCAATATCTATTTCAATTATATTTTTGATTGGTTCTAGGAAATAAGCCAATAATGTGTTAAAAGTTAAAAGGGTTCCGATTGTTATTTTTTCTTCAATTACTAATAAAGCACCTAAATAAATAATAATTAAAAAGCCAATTGATGAAACTATTTGTTTTAAAATACTTTGAACATTCTGCACCTGATCAAAATCACGAATCATATTTAAAAGATTAAACTGTTGTTTTTCAATATTATGAATTGTTTTTTTTTCAATCCCAAGGCCTTTAATTGTCTCAAAATTACTGATCAACTCAACTAAATTTGAATTTAAACTAGCTCGTTTTGTTTGAATTTGATCAATATATTTT
>CAYGGG010000006.1:0-26180 GCA_964349455.1 uncultured Muribaculaceae bacterium
GACAAAGGGTTTATTACTTTTTATATATTCTAACGATAAATTGTAAAATTTCTCTTCTCTTTTTTTTACATCAAAAGACAACAAATCACAAGCAGCCCAATTTTCAATTTTTACCACATATTTATCTAAATATTTCTTCATTAAGTCAAACTCTTTTATCTTTGTTATTAAAAACCCATTAATCGAAACGTTTTCATAATATTTATCCAACTCTAAATCCAAAAAAGAATAGAAATTTCCTTCACTAATGTTTTGAACTATATCTTTTATTACTGGTGTTTTAATCGCTAGGACAGGCATTTGCGTATTCAATATCTTCCGCCCCCACTCAATTTTTTCTTCATTTTTAAAAGATTCCAAGTATTTATTAAATTCTTTTCCATCTTGTATGTTCCATTTTTCTTTTATTAAATTCATTTCCCTTTTCGTTCCCATCGATCACTATCTCTTTTTGTTACTTTTTCCATTTTTCTTTCAAAAGCAACCCCTAAGTCGATCTTTTCAGAATTAGCAAGACAAATCATCGAGAAAAGCAAATCACCAATTTCTTCTTCCAATAATTTTAAATCCTCTCCCTTTTTACTTTTTTTATCACCATATAAAGTATTAACAACCCGTGCAATCTCCCCCATTTCTTCAACCATTGCTGCTAACATTGATAATGGTTCAAAATAGGGCTTTTCAAACTGATTAACCCACTGATCAACTTCTTTTTGCATTTCAACAATTTTCTTATCACTCATTTTTTTCTCCTTTGCTATTTTAATGTGAATCCACCATCAACGGCAATAATCTGTCCGGTTATAAACGATGCCTTATCCGACAATAAGAATAAAACAGCATCAGCAACTTCTTCCGGTTTTCCAACTCTTTTAATAATTGAAAGATCGGTTGTCCAACCAGGGTCTTCCCCAATACTATCGGTCAAAGGTGTATCAATTAATCCTGGTGCAACTCCATTAACTCTTACAAGTGGATTTTTATGATATCTTGCAAAAGATTTTGTCAATGAAATAATTCCCGCTTTTGTCGCCGAATATATTACACCATAAGGTTCACCGATTATTCCATCAACCGATGTTATCGTCACAATTGATCCATTTGTGCCAGTTTTACTGATAAGTTCTCCTATTATCTTCAATGTCCAAAAAGTTCCTTTTAAATTAGTATCTATTGTTTTTTCAACATTTTCATCAGTTATATTATCGATTCCACAAGGAGTGGGCAGAATACCTGCATTTGCAACCAAGTAATCAAGTTTCCCAAATTGTTCTTGTATCCAACTTCTCATATTAATGATTTCTTGTTTTTTCGATACATCCGCCTTATAGAAATATAGATTATTATTATCTCCAAATTCCATATTCATATTATCTTTTGTAAACTCACTATTACTATTAATAATTACAATACAACCTTCACACAACAACCCTTTAGCAATTTCTTTCCCAATTCCGCTTGTCGATCCCGTCACTAACGCTATCTTTTTTTCCACTATATATTCACCTCTAATTAATTATATCAAAAAACTTAATATAAATATATCAAGCTCTTGGTTTTTCAATCATTATTTCTTATTAAGCATTTTTTTCAAAATTCCTTGACTTTTCAAGATAATTATCCAAAATCCCTCCTTTATTTTTTTGCAAATATTGCTCAATAATTTCATCAAATATTTTTCAGCAACTTTCATTCTATTTTCTTTAAAACTACTCTCTCCTAATTGATTTTAATTATTACTTGCTGTGTTTAATTTACTAATCAAAATAGAAAAAACCACAATCGCTCTTGGTTTCTTAATACATTATTATCTAATAGCAATAATATTCAAAAAAATAGTAAAAGTGGGAAAATTAAAATCACAAAAACTCCCATAATTATTTCTTATCCACTTTGTCATCTTTTTTCAATATGATTACAAGTCTTTCTGATACTTCATTCAATGTATCGTGCGGTAATGGCACATGATAATCAGTTGACAAAACGATTAAAAAATGATATCTTAAGCAACAACAAAAAGGAAGTGGTATAATGTCCGAAATCTTTAGTCAGCGAATTGCCCATCGCGGCGATCATAGTTGTGTTAACAGCTATCGACAATTGTTAAAGTTTATCGAACATTTAATTTCAACCTTGAAAATTGAAGGTCACTCAAATAACAAAATAATTGAAATAACAAAAGAGTATATTCGAGAATTAACAGTTCAGAATACAATTGAATCTGTCAAAAAAGCAGGTGAAAATTCTTGTGCTGCTGAAATTGATGTCATATTTGATTATGAGACCAAACAAGTTTTTGTCATACATAGCATCAAAACATTGAGGGATTTAACCGGTAAACCAGCCCTGACGTTAAAAGATATTCAAAATCCTGAAGAACGGAAAAAATATCCATTACTTGAAATATGCACAGTTCCTACCCTTGATGAATTATTCCTGTCACTGGAGGGGAGCGAAGTTCCTTTATTAATTGAAGTAAAAGCCTCAAATGTAATTGCAACGTTAAAACAAGCCTCTATCGGGAATGTGAATGATTCATATATCAAAAAATCTTTAGAAACAATTAAAGCAATTGCAACTACGTGCAACTATAAAGGTAAAATAGCTATTCAAAGTTTTTCGCCAAGTATAATCCAAGCAAAAAGAGATGTTGGTTTCGACGTTCCAGTTGGCCTATTAATGGTGCCAAATCTATTTGGAATATATAATAAAATTGTAGGCGAAATCGGTGATGAATTAGATTTTATTTCAATATGTAAGTCCTTTCCTTCAAGAAATATTGTTAATAGTTTTCTTGAAAGAAAAAATGACGGCAATATTTTCATCTGGACAATAACCAGCCATGACCAATTGAAAACAGCTTTTGATTTTGGAGCGCACGCTGTCATCACAGAAGAAGAACAATTAAGAATAGACGGGAAAACTAGATAGAATACAACCCTAGTATTAATTGTAAAGATTGCCATATAAAAAGGTTTATGGGAAACCACAAACCTTTTTATATTTAACCTCAAAATTATCTCTTTCTTTCTTTGTCATCTTTTTTTAATATGCTTCTAAACCTTTCTAATGCCTCTTGTGATGTATAGCCATCATATTTAGGAGCATTAGGTATTTCTTGAACATCAAACAAATCCCAAAAATCAATTTTAAAATGATAGCAAGCGGGTCCTTCCGGGGTATATAATCCAACAACAAAATCGCCTTCAAACATCGGGTCGTTTTCTTCGTCAAAATGTCTTTTTGATTTCCACGCTATATCTCTGTTTTGACTACATATTATGCCAAATAAAACAAGCCTTTGAAGGTATAAATCTCCAAACGTATGCCATTTATCACTAACTTTTTTCGTGTTTAACACACCTGCGTCTTTCATTGTCGCAATTATTGCATTAACATCTTTATACGAGTCATTTTCGACTCCCATAATATCACCACCTAAAGTATAACAAAAAAACGCCCAAACCCGAGTTTCGCTTCAAATTAGCTTTACTCACACCCACTTACAACGGCTAACGATGATTAAGAAAAATTCATTTTTTTTATGTTAATAGCAAAGTATTATTTTTTTGCTTCAGTAGTCCACTGCCCAAAAAAATTTATATGTCCATCATAATCTTTTTCGGAAGTTGTATCAATTATATTTACGAACTCTTCATCCGTTGTTTGTTCTGTTATTTCGTTACCAAATAAATATGACTTTCCATAATGATCCATTTGCACTTTATCTGTTAATTCTATTCCCATTTTTTGAAAATTTTTATTTACTCTTTCATTTAAGTCCTTATTTGCTTTACTAGCTACCTCTAAACTCTCTTTTGACAAACTCATATTATCACCCTTTCTAGTAAAATTATATCATAAAAAAATGATTCCCTTCAATTAATTTGAAGAATATATTCTAATTATACAATCTTCTTTCTAACTTTTGGCAGCCTGTCCATTTTTAAGCAGCACTTTGCACCTAGCTATAACATGATTATTCTTTAATTTATGACCCTATTATAATAGCCTTTTTTCCTTATCTCTGTTCTTAACAAATATATACTAATAGATAGCAGTATTGTAAATACAAAAGCTAATTTAATTAAATACATATGATTATTTTCCAGTAAAATCCCTGCTAAGAAAGCACCAATCGCAAGCCCAACATACTCGCTGGTTGCCTGTATTCCCATTAATAAAGATGTTCTTCCATCTGAATATATACTTTGAATTCTCATCTCTAAACTTATAGCAAGTACATTGCTGTACAGCCTATTAAATAATAATAATATTATTATTACAACCGGATTCCCGAATAGGGCAAATACAAATAGTATATTTAAAGCAATTAATAACCTATCTTCGGTTTTTTTCTTTACCTCCCTTTTTAACGCCAAATTTGTAACTATTGCTCCGATTACATAGCCTATTAAACTATACATTCCCAAATACACATATCCTAAATCCAAACTGATAACTATTAAAATCCCGACCATTGTGTTAATTAATCCCCACTGTATGCAAGAAATTATATAATATAGAGAGTATAATTTTGCTGTTTTCTCTTTTAATAAGTCCGTATATCCTACCTTTATTTTTGTATTCAAATTTTTAGGTTTTATATTTTTTTGAAACAAATATATAAAAAATAAAATTGTAAAAGCAACTATTGTTATACCAATGGAAATTTGGTATCTGTGTGGTATGTCCGCCAACATTAAAACTAAAAATAATATCGCGCCAATTCCATAACTAACATTAGCTACAAATCTTAACTTCCCATAACTCTTTGCATCATTATTAACATCTATAACATAACTCTGTAAAAGTGTCCATTGTATCCATATTGCCATTCCTTGAGTAACATTGCATATTAAAGCAATTGTTTTATTGTTAGTAAAAATTATTATTAACAATGAAATGATAATAATTAAAATTGCTGTTAAAGAAAATATTTTATAACCATATTTTCTTACCGCTTTCTGTATAAACAATTGCAAAAGCGCAGTTAATATAAATAATGCCGAAATCGACATTCCTATTTCAGATATTTGAATATTCTTTTGAAAAAACAAAAGTTGGATAACATAATCTAGGTATCCATCACTAGTGCTAAGAAAAACAATAATTAATATAAGCAACTTTGCAACCTCATTTCTAAGTTGTTGAAACAATCATTACCAATATACGCTAATTTCCCCGCCAACCAACATTGGTCTCCTATTTTAGTTACAGGGTATGTTTTACTATCTCTTTTATCTAAGATATGTGCAAATTCATTTTCTTCTATTAAACACAGGGTGGCCTTTGCTAGGTGATCTAGCTCTACTGGATTATCGATATATGTTATATGTAGTGTATTAGACACTTCTCCTAGTTCTTCTTCGGGAGTTAAATCTCGATCTATATATTTTTCTATTACTGTTTCATTACGGCTTTTTTCTACATACCAAATTTCATCATTTAATTTTAAAGGACCCAAAAAAACCAAGGAGCCGTTGAAATTTAAGTTTTTTTACACCCTCTCTATATTTATAATTATACTATTTTTTTAAATAATTGCCTATATGTAAGTCGTTCAGCATAAAATTATAAAATAAAAACCATTTAGTTATAAGACTAAACGGCCGATTTTCAACTGGCAGGGGCGGAGAGAATCGAACTCCCAACCACGGTTTTGGAGACCGTCATTATACCATTTAACTACGCCCCTGAATAACAAAACCAATTATAACATAACTGGCTTGAATATTCAATTAGTTTTCCTTTAACACATTCGTTAATTCAATTTCAAGTTCAATCGTTTCATCATCTCTAATAATATCCAACTTAATCGTGTCGCCAACCTTATTCTTAAACAACAGAAATCGAAAATGAGCACTATTCTTAACTGTTTGATCATTCAACTTCAAAACAACATCTTCCTTCATTAATCCCGCTGCCTCAGCATCGCTATCTTTTTCTGTCCCTAAAATAACAATTCCATCATGATAAGTTTTTGAAAGATAAATTTTATTCATATATAGTGCCGTCGCATCACTAGCATCAATCATTGCAATTCCTAAATAAGGTCTTTTAATCGCTTCTCCAGTTTCAATTACTTTAATAATTTCCATTGCAATTTCAATTGGAATTGCAAATCCCATTCCCTCGATTGTATCTTGAACAATTTTAAGCGAATTTACACCAATCACTTCACCCTTATCATTAACCAAAGGCCCACCACTATTACCGGGATTAATTGCTGCATCCGTTTGAATAACCTCAAATAATATTTTCTGATTCCCTAGCGTTGTTTCCACTTGTCGATTCTTTGCTGATAATATTCCTTTTGTTACACTCCCTATATACTGTCTGCCTAAAGGAGATCCAACCGTGAACACTGTTTCACCAATTTCTAGATCTGAGCTACTTCCTATTTTAACTACTTTTTCAGCCAACTCTGCTTTAATTGATAGAACAGCTAAATCAGTAAACAAATCATAACCTACTAAATCAGCCTCTGTTTCTTCTCCATTATTAAATATGACCAAAAAGCGATCATTTTGACCGGTTACATGATAATTAGTAATAATTAAAGCTTTATCATCTTCTATTTTATAAATAAATCCAGTTCCCGATCCACTGACAGCATTAAATCGAATTGTTTCAATTAAAACTACTGCATCAAAAACCTCATTAATAGCTGGTACAATTGATTCTTCACCAGTAAAATGTTTTGTTTCAATAACCTCTTTTTCAATTTTAATTGAATCAATTGTTTTTAAAGTTAAAAACGCTCCCGAAAAAAAAGAAATAACAATCGCTAAAACAATCAATAACTTTTTCATATTACCTCCTACAAATTTAAAATGTCGCGCCAATTATTTGGAAAACCAATTTTATTCAATAACTCTGGAACCTCAACTACTTTAATTTTTCCGCTTAAAATATCTACCTCATAACTAATTTCAAACATTAACTCCTTAAACTCATCCTCAGTTAACATTCTTTTCATAATAATTATTAATGCAAATAAATCATTTTTCCCATAAACATATTCATCATTAGTTTGATCCATATTTAATAATTGATGATATTTTGAATCTGGTATTTTTCTTTGCGTTCTTCTTTCAAACAAAATATCCTCATGTGCACATAAATTCCGATAATTGGCCAGAATATTTAAGTAAATATTTAATGTCTCTGTGTCCATATTATAAAAATTAGCAATATCTTGCTGGTCTTCGGTTTTTAAAATACTATAAAATTCAGAAACAATTCCAAACGATAATACTTTTACTAAAATCCATAACGGAATAAAACCATGATGATTTAAATAATGTGCCGTTGCCGTGTGCTCTTTTACATTGTTTTTCAACTGTCTTTTCATTTTATTCAACACATCATGTACTTGCCTAGAACGATAATGATCATTTGTAAAGTTTTTTGGTTCCAAATATGTTTTTTCATCAATTCCGTATTTTTTTGATAGAATATGACTCATAATTGACTTAATATTATTTTCAACAATTAAAATAAATTTAAACATTGTATTTCTTAAGCGCCGGTCAAACAAAAAAACACTATACAACTCCTCAAAGGTTGTTCCGGTAATAAACTTCTTGTTTTTAACTGACACCATAAATAACTTACGATAGCCGCTAATAAAAAAGTAATTTTCTCGCAATAAAATGTTTTTTGTTTCAATACTATCATCAATTAGCAATCCTTTATCGCGAAAAATTTCAATTTGTTCGTCAATACTCTTAAATGTCTTGTTTCCCATAAAAACCCCTTTTTTCTAATCTCTATTTGCTTTGAAACAAACCATGAACATTGCAATATGCATAAATCGCATATTCCTCACCAATTCTACTAAAAATTATCGTTGGATTGTCGCCTGGTTTAAAACTTTTTCTAATTATTCCTTTACTAGTGACCATTGCAATCCACTCAATATAATGATTATCTTCCATTGGATGTAGAACGTCACCAACCTTTACTTTTATTTCATCATCATTAATTTCTAACACCGGAATATGCTTTTCAAAAACCATTTCCTCCTGATTAGCAACCATCTTTGTCATATCCTGCCCACAGCAAACCAATGTTCCTCCACCATTATATAACAGCTCTACCACGTTTCCACAAACATCACATTTATATATTTCCATATCTAATCCTCCTTTTTTAATTATATTACAATTTACCGTTTATTAAAAGGTTTAATTTTACTTTTTACATAAGATAAAACTTTTTTTTGTTCAACCCCATCTTTATCATACGCTTCAACCAACATCTTTATCATTTTTCTTGCTTCCTTTAACTCATCAACAACTTTTGAATCATGCTTCTCATTTAAATTAATTCCATATTCAGTTAAGTGTGGTTCTAACGTTTCGCCATATTCTAATAAAAACAAATTATAGCCATAATCCTCAACATCCTGCAGTGTTTCAAACCCCTGTTTTTCAATATAATCAGCCCAAGGCCTAATCCGCTCACCATTATTAACTCCCCATTTAACCCTTCCGTTTTTTACTACATTAAATTCAAACGGCTTATCAAAATCAGCAATTCTTGTTTCTAACGGTAACGATATTACCTCTATTTTATAATTATTAATGTTGGCGAGTTTCCTTAACTCTGCAAATCCCTCTGGGCCTAGACATTTTTTTGTCAACATTGATAACCTTAAACAATCTTCCCAATCAACAAAATCCATCCGATATAATTTGTTAATCATTCCATAAGAAATTGGTAAATCAAAAATTTCAGTATGTAATTTCAACGCCTTCCCATTTTCGTTTATTTCAAAAGCACGTGGCACTTCTAACTCACTTAAACTTCTGTATATTCGATTTCTTCCGTTTCGACTAATCCTTAACCCATTAATCCCATAGCTTACATTTTTAGTATTTTCTTCACAATCATATAACATGAAATCAGTTACCTTTTCAATACCGTATCTTTTCAGCCTGTTTAGCGTTTGTGGTGCAATATCCAAACCATCCAATTTTGTTTTCAATTTTTTTTCATTTAACATTTCTTTTCCTCATTTCCATTAATATTTCTCGCAATTCGATTGCTCTTTCAAACTCAAGATTATCCGCTGCTTGTCGCATTTCTTCTTCAATATTATTTATAATCCTAACTTTTTCCTCTTTATTGATTTTTTTGGTCATAACCTTTTCCTCATAATTACTAATAACATCTCGAACCTCTTTAATAATTGTTTTTGGTTTTACATTATATTTAAGATTATGCGCAATCTGAATTTTTCTTCTTCGCTCAGTTTCGTCAATTGCTTCTTGCATTGCATTACTAATATTATCAGCATACATAATAATATGCCCATTCTCGTTTCTCGCCGCTCTACCAATTGTTTGAATTAAGCTTCTTGTACTTCTTAAAAACCCTTGTTTATTAGCGTCTAAAATCGCAATTAAACTCACCTCAGGAAGATCTAGTCCTTCGCGTAACAAGTTAATTCCAACTAATACATCATATTTTCCTAAACGTAAATCACGAATAATCCTTAATCTTTCTAACGTTTTAATTTCATTATGCATATAAGCGACCTTTATATTAACTTTTTTTAAATATTCTGTCAACTCTTCAGCCATCCTAATTGTCAAGGTTGTCACTAGCACTCGTTCATTCTGTAAAGTCCTTCTTTTAATATTGTCAATTAAATTGTCAATTTGGTTTTTACTTTCCTTTATTTCTATTGTTGGATCAAGTAAACCCGTTGGTCTAATAATTTGTTGAATAACGTCAAGTCCCATATTTAATTCGTAATCACCCGGCGTCGCCGAAACATAAACAACCTTATTCATCTTTTTCTCAAATTCACTAAATTTTAAAGGGCGGTTGTCTAAAGCACTTGGGAGCCGAAAACCGTAATCAACTAACACTTGCTTTCGCGCCTGATCTCCGTTATACATTCCGCGAACTTGCGGAACTGTTACATGCGATTCATCAATTACCAATAAATAATCTTCACCAAAAAAATCAATTAATGTAGCTGGCGTATCGCCTTTTTCCTTTAAAGCTAAATGTCTTGCATAATTTTCAACACCACTACAAAACCCAGTTTCTCTTAACATTTCTAAATCAAAATTAGTTCTTTCTTTTAATCTTTGATATTCCAGTAATTTGTTTTCTTTTTTTAATTCATTTAATCGTTCTTCGAGTTCTTTTTCAATTCTTTTTATCGCCAATTTCATTTTCTCTTCACTAGTAACAAAGTGACTGGCCGGGAAAATAGTAACGTTTTTCATGCTTTTTAAGGTTTGTCCAGTTAGTGTATCAAATACATAAATAGTTTCGACATCCTCACCAAGTAACTCAATTCGCATCGCTTTTCCTCTTTCACTTGCCGGAATTATATCAATAATGTCCCCGCGCACGCGAAATGTTCCTCTTTTTAATTCCAAATTATTTCGCACATAATACATTTCGATTAACTTATCAATTATTTCTTCTCTTTTTACTCTCTCACCAACTGATAACGTGATTGTTTTGTTTAAATATTCTTCTACTTCACCAATTCCGTATATACAAGAAACTGAAGCAACAACGATCACATCATCACCCTTTAACAAAGAAGAAGTTGCCGCATGTCTTAATTCATCTATTTCATCGTTGATTGAAGCATCTTTTTCAATATAGGTGTCCGTTCTTGGAACATAGGCTTCGGGCTGATAATAATCATAGTATGAAACAAAGTATTCCACGCGATTATCAGGAAACAATTCCTTAAATTCACCATAAAGCTGCCCTGCCAATGTTTTATTAGGGGCGATTACTAATGTTTTTTTATTTAGTTTTTGAATTACGTTTGCAATGGTAAAAGTTTTCCCAGTTCCAGTTGCGCCAAGCAAAATTTGTTGATTATTGTTTTTTTCAAAATTACCAATTAATTTTTTTATTGCTCCAACTTGATCTCCGGCTGGTTTATAATTAGATTTCAAATTATACTTCACAAATCACCTCCCAAATAAAAAAGCAGAACAATCTGCTTAAAATCCCCATCTCTTTACACTAAAAGAAACAGTTCCTCTCTCTGTAATTGCTCTAATATCCGCTAATTGTTCAGCCTCACTTCTAAAAGCTAAATCTAATAGTATTTTCCCATTTGCTAATTTATTTTGCAACGCACCTCCTCGATCTAAAACAATCGCAAGTGTTTCAACATTCTTTCCCTTTATCTCAACAATCGTTCCACAACTAAATGAAGGCCCGTTTTCATAGACGCGACCACTTGGCGCCGCTACAATTCTTACTTTACCATATTCCTCGTCAACATGATATTCGCTATCATTTATTAAATTGTGATATTTTCCATTTCTATCACGACATCCAACATAACCACGGCCGCTGCACCCCTTACAATCAGGCCCATACCCCGTTAAGCTTCCTTTGAACTCCCCGCGATGTCCAGTTCCGACATATTTTACTTGATCTACTTTTTCACTTATAATTGCGCTCTTTTCACCTTCCTCGATTGCTACCCCTTCTTCACCAAGAACAACAATTTTTTCTATTCCGTAAGGAATATTGCTTTTATAAACAATTTTTTCAGAAAATGGGATTATTGAATACGCAACGGCAACGCTTTTTTTCTGGTTATCATTTTCAAATTCTGCTTGTTTTGTTTCTATTCCTACATAACTAGAAACAAAAGTCATTGCAATTATGTTAACCCATTTAATGATTAATCCCAATGCATATATATTCATTTTTCACCTCTGATTTACCCAATTATTCTAGCATCTTTAAAAACTTAAGTCAAATTGTTCAATAGCGTTTTTTATTAATCTTTCATTTACTTCGTCAAAAGAAAGATTCTTGATTTTAGCAATTTCTTCAATTATATATTTTATCTTTAAACTATCATTTCTTTTTCCTCGATCAGGAACTGGCGTTAAGAATGGGCTGTCTGTTTCCGCTAATAGATGCTTTAAATCAATTTCTTCAACAATTTTCTTCTGTTGATTATTTTTGAAAGTTACAATTCCATTAATTCCTAATCTACAATTCAACTCAATAAATTTATGGGCGTATTCAACATCATAATCATAACAATGCAGCACTTTTTTTAATTCAGGATATCTTTTTAAAATTTGATAAGTATCCTCAGCAGCAGCCCTACTGTGGATTACGACTGGTTTATTATGTTTTTTCGCCATTTCCAATTGTTCAATAAAAATTTCTTTTTGTTTTTCGCGACTAATATCATAATAATAATCTAGGCCTACTTCCCCAACAGCGACAAATTTTTCTTTTTTAATCAACGTTTCAATCATTTTCTTACATTCTTCGTTCCATTCTCCACACTCATTAGGGTGAATCCCAGTTGTTCCAAAGACATTAGTGTATTTATCACACATAACATCTATCTCATAATTATCAGCCCGATTACTGGCACTATTAATAATCACAACATTCATCAATTTTTTCAATAATTTATCTAAATCGGGATAATACTCGCTGATCATATGGGCGTGTGTATCAATTAACATTATTGCCTCCTTACTAAAAACAAGAAGTAGTACTTCTTGTTTAATATGAGAACCCCTTTTATTCTCAATTAAAGCGTACCACATTCTTCATTAATTTAAAACATCTCTTTGACATTCAATTAACATTCTATTTTTTGAAATAAAACTTCTCCTTTATTAATCTTAATCCCTTCATCAATTCCTTTAAAATCTTTCAAAGAATCAAGTGATTTGTTATAAACATTTAGCTGATCAAATATTTTTTCAGCGGTATCAGGTATAAAACACTGTAAGAGAACAGCACCATGTCTAATTGCTTCAACAAGATTGTAAATAACTGTATTTAACATCTTTCGATCATTTTCTGCCAAATGCCAAGGTGCCATTTCTTCAATATATTTGTTTGCTAAATCAAATATTATAAATGTTTTTTCAATTGCTTTAGCAACATGGTAATTATCTAGATCGTCAATCACCTCTTTGTCAATCTTAATTATTTTTTCTTGAAACTCACTTTCTTTTATTTCTTGATTTGGAACTACACCACCATAATATTTTTCAACCATTGTTAGTGTCCTATTTAATAAATTCCCTAAGTTATTAGCTAAATTTGCATTTGTTTTTTCAACAAACAAATCATGAGTAAAGATGCCATCATTATTGAAAGAAATTTGGCTTAACAAATAATGACGAACTGCATCAACACTATAGCGTTGGACTAATTCATCAGCATAAACAACGTTCCCTTTTGATTTGCTTATTTTGTCATCCCCAATTAATACCCAAGGATGCCCAAGAATGGTCTTTGGCAATTCTAACTCTAGCGCCATTAAGATAATAATCCAATAAATTGCATGAAAACGCACAATATCTTTTCCAATCACATGAACGTCGGCTGGCCACCTGTTTTCAAATTGGTTTTCGCCCTCGCTATCATAACCAGAAAAGGTAATATAATTACTTAAAGCATCTATCCAAACATATATTATATGTTTTTCATCAAACGGAACATTTATTCCCCAATTAAATGAAGTTCGTGATACACAAAGATCCTCAAGCCCTGGTTTTATAAACTGCTTAATTAGTTCGTTTTTTCGGCTTTCTGGCAAAATAAAATTAGGATTATCAGCAATATGCTTTTCTAATTTTTCAGCATATTTACTTAACCTCAAAAAATATGCTTCTTCTCTAACTTTTTTCACTTCTCTTTGACAATCAGGACATTTTTCATCAATTAACTGATTTTTTGTCCAAAAAGATTCGCAAGGAATACAATAAAGCCCTTCATAATAATCTTTGTATATATCCCCTTGATTATATAATTTTTTAAAAATAGCAGCTACCTTTTCTTTATGTTGTTGGTTCGTTGTTCTTACAAATTTATCATAACTTGCATTTACCGCATCCCACACTTTTCTAATTTCTAGCGCTTGTTCATCAACATAAACTTGTGGATCTTTCCCATTTTCAATTGCTTTTTTTTCGATTTTTTCGCCATGCTCGTCGGTGCCAGTCTGAAAATATACCTTGTACCCCGCTAACCTTTTATACCTAGCTATTACATCAGCTAAAATAACCTCATATGTATTTCCAATATGCGGTTTTGCTGAGGCATAAACAATCGCCGTATAAATATTAAAATTTTTAGTCATCTGTATTCCTCCGATCGGTGCTACCAAGGCCACCTTTTCGATTCACTTTTATTTCATCATCACTTTTTAAGTAATTTATAAATAATCCTTGAACAAGCGCTTGTCCTTCTTCAAAAACAACCGTTTTATCCCCTTCGTTTTGAATTGCAAGCCATATATGTCCTTCATTTTCTTCATTATTATAATAATCCGCATCAATAATCCCAATTTGATTACACAGCCTTATATTATAACGAAACCCAGTGCTACTTCGCACCGCTAAAAGCAATACTTCATCATTTTGCATATATGCTTTTACTCCTGTCGCTATTTTCAATATTTGATTTGGTTTAATTTCGATTTTTTTGTATAAAATAAAATCATAGGCGGCACTTTTTTCTGTTTTCCGCACCGGTAATTTAATTTTATCATATAAAATCCCTTCTTTTGTTTCTTTTTCAAATATTTTCAAACTAACAATCTTAAATCCTCTTTTCATATTTCCCCTCCAATAAAAAATACATCCTTAATTTAAGGACGTATTAATACGCGGTACCACCTTAATTCATAGTCCAACTATGCACTCAATGCTTAACGCGCAAAACGGTTTGATTTATCAAACAGCTCCAGATTCATCAACATATTCCTTTTTTTTACTTTCACCAACCGTAAAATCTCTACCTAAAGAAAATATGTATATTTCTTTCAAAGCTTTTATCTTGTTTTTACACCAGCTACTTTTTTATATGTTTCTTCAACGTTTAAAAATAAATTCTGAGCATCTTTTTCATCAGTAAAAATTACTCCTTTTCTTTCGTTAGAAGAGACATAGTAGATTAATTGTTCTTCTTCAACAATGCGAACAGGTGCGATCCCTTCGCCCAAAACATCTTTTTTAATATCGATAAATGTTTTTAACCCTTCTTCTGTCACTATTGATACATATTCTTTAAAATCTTGACCTCTTTTACTTAGAACACCAAACATTTCATTAAATGCTCTTACTTTTCGAACTTCTTCATCATTTGTTTTCAATATCATATAAATTTTTTTAGCATTATCTTTTACCATAATATCCCTCCTCTGGATTTCACCTATTATAACACATTTTTAAATAAAATCAACCATCAAGGGACATAAATTTATCAAATGAATATTTCAAATAATTATCGACTATTGAAGCCACTTTTTCTTTTACAATATCTATTTTTTTCAATTCCTCCTTGGTAAATTTAGCTAACACATAATCAGGAATCATCATTAATTGATCTCTTGATATTCCAATTTTAATTCTTTTATATTCGTTGGTTTTTAAATGTTTCTCAACACTTTTTAATCCATTATGACCCGCCGAACTCCCGTTTGCTTTTATTTTATAATTACCAGTTTCAATATAGTAATCATCATATATTATTAACAAATCATCTAATTCTATTTTAAAATAATCTATATATTTTTTTACAACTTGCCCAGAGTTATTCATAAACATTTGTGGTTTTAACAGCATAATCGTCTCGTCTTTATATTTAAATTCACCATACAATCCATTAAACTTTTTTTTATCAATCTTAATGTTTCTATCTTTAGCAATTTGATCAACAATAATAAACCCTGCGTTGTGTCTTGTTTTTTGGTATTGTCTACCTGGATTTCCTAACCCAACAATCAACTTCATTTTTCACCTCATATTTCCCGGGAAATAATTTGTATATTTTTCTAGTTCTTTTGTATATTTTTCATCTCTATTGTGAACAATTAAAGGCGCTTCTATTTTTATACCTTTTTTTCCATTTTTAGTTCCTTCAATCAACACCATATGGGCTGATTTCCCACTTTTTGAATATATGAATTTAATTCGCTTTGGTTCAATATTGTTTTCAGTCATCGCTAATAAAACATCCATAAATCTTTCTGGCCTTTGGACAATTGCTAAGTTACCCCCGTTTATCAACAGTTTTTTAGCAACTTTTAATACATCTCCAATTTTTAGCATTGTTTCATGCCGCGCAATTGTTTTCTCAACGTTTTGATTTAAATTCGAACTATCATTAATTTTAAAAAATGGTGGATTACAAACAACGGTGTCAAACTTATCACCATTTTCTTTTTTATACCATTCTTTTATGTCTTCGTTAATTATTTCAATTTGATTCTCTAAATTATTAATTTTAATTGTTTTATTTGCCAACAGGAATAATGATTTTTGAATTTCAATCCCAATTATTTTTGCCGTTGTTTTCGTGCTTAGAATCACCGGGATGGGTGCATTACCAGTCCCAATATCTAAGATTCTTTTGCAATTTTTTTTAATTGTAACAAAACTACTTAACAATATAGTGTCTAAAGAAAATTTAAACATCTTATCATCTTGGCATATTTTTAAACTTTTATCGCCAAAAAGATAGTTAATTTTTTCCATCTCTTTTTTCCACTTCAATCAGGTCCCCATTTTCAGTTTGCACAGTATATATTCCTTTTAGACAATCTATTCTAACAACTTTTCCTTTTGGACTATTGACAAATTCTCCTTTTTTGGGCATATTCCTTTTGCACTCTCGGTAAAATTCATCCTCATAATTCAAACAACATAACAATCGCCCGCACGCTCCATTTATTTTATTAGGATTTAATGCTAGGTCTTGATTTTTTGCCATGTTTATTGAAATATTATCTAGCCTATTTAAAAATCTTGAACAGCAAAGTTGTTGCCCACATTGCCCAATTCCACCTACTTCTTTAGCTTTGTCGCGAACTCCTATTTGCAAAAGCTCTATTCTCGCTTTAAATAACTTTGCTAATACTTTAAGTAATTCTCGAAAATCAACCCGTTGATCGGCAAAAAAACTAAAAACTAAGGTTTCCCGATCAAATGAGTATTTTGCTCCAACAACGTGCATCTTTAATTTTTCTTTTTCAACAATCTCTCGGCATTGCTTAAGCGCCGTTTTTTCTTTTTCGACATTTTCTAATTGAATTCTTTCATCTTCTTCAGTTGCAATTCTTAGCACCCTTGCTAATTTATACTTTTCCTCGTCGATATTTGTTTGAACAACTAAGCCATATTGCAAGCCCTTGCTCGTTTCAACAATTACCCTATCATTTTTTCTAATATCTAATCTATTTCGATTAAAATGATACACTTGAGTACTTTTTTCAAATCTAATCGCTACTATATCACTCATTTTCCACCTCCTGGAATAAAAATACCATCTTGTCCATCAACAACTTTAAATTCATATTATATCTAATTTGTTTTTTAAGATAAACTAAAATTCTTATTTTTTCAATTAACCGCTTTAACGTGTTTTTTTCAATAATAATATTTTGTTTTTCTTCAACGAATAATTCTTTTCTTATTTTATGTTTTAACATCTCGTTATATATATAAATCATCGCCTTTAAAAACTTTTCCATCTCTTGCTTTTCTTTTACAACTACAAAAACCATTTCATCGACATATATGTTCACGCATAATCCATTTGTTTCATATTTTTCAATAAATCTCCGCGCTGCCTCCCTTATGTTTTCATCGCCATTTTCCTCTTTGTTATTTGGAATTAAATGGATAATGCTACATCTTGATTTAATTGTAGCGAGGACTGCTTCAAGATTCTCGGTTGTAAGTAATGCAATAATATTATCGCTCGGTTCCTCTAAAAACTTCAATAACGTATTAGCTGCTGAAACGTTTAATTTTTCAGCTTCTTCTAAAATATATATTTTTTTCCCAATTTCAATCGCTTTGGTTGAGAATTCTTCTTGCAATTCAGCAATTTGTTGTTTTTTAATTTGAATCCCATCCGGTCTAATAAATTTTAAATCAATTAACACTTCACGATCTATTTTTTTGCTCACTTCTTGATCGGCATTTATTATTTCCTTAATAAAATCTTTTATAAATTGTAATTTGTTTTCTCCCTGTGGCATTACAAAAATATATGCGTGTCCTAAAGTATTGTTCCAAATCTGATTTCTTAATATTGAAACAGCTCTTTCTTGCTCTTTTTCATGTTTTTCTAGCATTTATGCCCCCTTATATCGTTTTTCTTTCGTCAATTGCCCTTTCCAATGTTAACGAATCTATATATTCAATATCAACTCCATGTGGAATTCCTTGAGCTATTTTTGTTATCACAATCTTTTCGCCATCAAGTAGTTTTTGAATGTACGCAATTGTTGTTTCTCCTTCAATCGACAGTTTTAACGCGAACATTAGTTCTTCTGTTCTTTCTTCTTTCAATCTTTTAATTAATGGATTAATAATTAAATCTACTTTATCCATTCCTTTTAAGGGCGAAATCGAATCTTCCAAGACATAATACAGCCCGTTGTATTTTCCGATTTTTTCAATCATTATCACTTTTTTTACATCTTCTACAACACATATTATTTTTTTATTTCTTTCTTGATCACTACATACGAGGCACAAGTCTTTTTCCGCTATATTATTACATTGTTTGCACTTTTTAATCGTTTCTTCTAACTTTCCAATTGTTTCGCCAAATTGCTTTAATTGTTCTTTTTCCATTTTCAGCGTTGCTAACGCCATTCTTTCAGCGCTTTTCTCGCCGATTCCCGGAAGTTGATTATAAAAAAAGATTAAATCCTCTAATGTTTTGGGATATTTCATTAAAATAAACCGGGCATCCCACGTGTATACTGCCCCATCCTTTTTTCCGTTTCATTTTCAATATCTTTTATAGCTTGATTAAATGCAATCATTGTTAAGTCTTCAATCATTTCTTTGTCTTCAACCTTTTTAAATTTCAACTCGAAAATTTGCTTATTTCCTTTCATTTTCAAAACTAGTACTTCATTTTCAACCACAAACTCTTCTTCATCTAGTTTTTTCTTTTCGCTAATCATGTCTTGTTGTAACTTCTGGGCTTGTTTTATCATTGCCTGCATGTTCATTTTTCCACTTCCTTTATTTTGTTTCAATCAAATCGGCAAAAGAATGCTCGATTTCGTTTTTTTCTTCATTTTTTTTTACTTTTTCTGCTTCCCCATTTTCTTCGACAAATTGATATTTTCTTTTCTTGTTTTTAAATTCCTCGCGGTATTGATCCCACTCTTCATTATCAACGGCAATTGTTTTTATTTTCATTTTTAATTCTTCTTTTAATATTTTTTCAATTCTTTTTAAATCCCCGTTGTACATCTCTGCACAAGTGATTGAATCAAATCTAATAATAAAATACTGGTGCTCATCACTAGCTGCGACGATTTCGCCATCAAATAACAAATGACCATTCTTTTTTACTATTTCAAACATTTTTATTTTTAATTGTTCGTTCAGTTCCGTTTTAAATTGCCTGCTTACTTTTGAAAAAGTATTATCAATTCTAATTCTTTTTAGTTTTTCCAAACTTTTTTCATCTAATGTTCCACGTGGAACATTATTTTTTTCTTCTTTTATTAATGTTTCACGTGAAACATTATTTTTTTCTTTCTTCAACGTTTCACGTGGAACATCATTTTTCTCTTCTTTCAACGTTTCACGTGGAACATCACCAAATTCTTCTGCATAGTCAATTAACGCTATTTCAAACAAGGTTTTTGGGTTATTATCTTGTTTCATGTCATATAAGAATTGATTTAGCCTCAAAATTTTCTCTAGTTTTTTTGTTTCCAACTCTTTATCTGTGGTTTTATTACACTTCATTTCAACCAGTTCTTTTCTTAAATAATCAATCAATTCTTCTGTAACCTTCACCATGTTTTTGCCTTCGCCATAATATTGATCAATTTTCAACAGTATTTTATCTAACCGGCCATTTTCCATTTCTTTCAACAATTCTTTTAATTCTTTTTCATCTAACGACCCATTTATTTTATGAACATCACTTACCGTTATTAAGGTTGGGCTATATGCACTCGCTTGTTCCATAAGCGATATTGCATCCCGCATTCCTCCCTGTGCCAATCTTGCTATTTCTTCTAATGCCGAGTCCTCAATGCTTATTTTTTCTTCATTTTTTATAAATTCTAATCTTTTTTTAATTGCTTGTTCGCTTAATCTTAAAAAATCTAGTCTTTGACACCTTGACAAAATTGTTTCTGGAACTTTGTGTGGTTCGGTTGTTGCTAGAATAAAAGTTGCATAGCGCGGTGGCTCTTCTAATGTTTTCAACAAAGCATTAAACGCCGAACTCGTTAACATGTGAACTTCATCGATAATATATATTTTGTTTTTTCCGTAAGTTGGGGCCAAACTTATTTTGCTTTTTAATTCTCTAATTTCATCAACACCATTATTTGAAGCAGCATCTATTTCAATTATATCCAAGGTGTCTTCTTGCCTTTGTTTGCAAAAATTACATTCTCCACAAGGTTTTACTTTACCCTCACAATTCAAGCTGCGTGCAAAAATTTTGGCAACACTTGTTTTCCCAGTTCCTCTTGGCCCTGAAAAAAGATATGCGTGAACTGTTTTTTCATTTTTGAATTGGTTACCTAAAATAGTTATTATTACATCCTGTCCACATATATCATTTAGGCTTCTTGGTCTGTATTTTCGGTATAGTGTTTGATGCATATCGTCACCTCTCTATTAAATTATATCATTATTTTTGCTATTTTTCGTTTTATCTTTTGTTTTGAAAAAATTCTTTTAATAAAGCCGCCTCTTCGCCTTTTGTTTCTAGTTTTTCAACTATTGTTTTCTTAAAAATTGATTCCCCTTTAATATATTTACTAAAGCCATATTTTGGGGAATCGGCAGCATAAATTATTTTTTTTATTTTATTTTCAACTATATAACCAAAACAGAAAAGGCAGGGTTCTAGCGTTATATAAATCGTACTGTTTTCTAGATTCGTCTCCTTTTTCAAAGCATTGTTTATTGCATTAAATTCGGCGTGCCGATATCCTTTTTTAGTTTGATATTGTTCGTTTTTACCAAACCCAATTATCTTTTCGTTCTTAACAATTACCGCTCCAACTGGGACCTCTTCTTTTTTAAAGGCTTCTTTTGCAAGCTTAAGCGCTTGCTTCATAAAATATTGTTCCATATTTTTCCTTTCATCATAAAAGACGCACACACAAAGCGGTTCTTAAGGCTGCTATCTTCCAATCCTGACCTGATTCAAACATTTGTGTTGCGTCTTTTCAAAAATACTATATTTTCATCTTTTTTTCAAATTATTCTGATGTTTCACGTGGAACATCATGATCAGCTCTTATTACTGCAATATTAGCAACTGATTGCCCGTTCTTTAAATTAATTACTCTAACTCCTTGCGTTGCACGTCGCAACGTTGGAATTTGTGTGATCGGCACCCTAATTATTATGCCAGAGTTCGACACAACCATAAGATCATCATCTCGACTAACCATTTTAAAAGAAACCAACGGTCCATTCTTTTCGGTAACATTCAGCGCTTTAACGCCTTTTGCCCCTCGTTTTGTTTGTCTGTATTCATCCATTTTTGAACATTTTCCATATCCATTGCTTGTGACAATCAAAACAAGGTCATTTTCATTTGAAACTTCACACCCAATACATTGACCACCATCTAACGAAATCCCTTTTACCCCAGCTGCGGTTCTTCCCATTACTCTAATTTCTTTTTCTAAGAACCTTACCATTCTCCCTTGCGACGACCCAATTAAAACTTCACTATCTCCTTTTGTTTTCTTGACGCCGATTAGTTCATCACCTTCTTTTAACGTTAATGCTATTTTACCGTTCGTTCTGATACTTTCAAATTCTAAAATTTTACTTCTTTTAACAATGCCGCCTTTCGTACAAAATACAAAATAATCATTTTCCTCATCTCGCCCCACTTTTAACACCGCACTCACTCTTTCTCCCTCTTCAAATGCAAATAGGTTTACAACCGGCAACCCTTTTGCTTGTCTACTGTAAAGCGGTATTTCGTATCCCTTTAATCGGTATACCTTTCCTTTATTAGTAAAGAATAATATGAAATCATGGGTTAAACAACTTATTATTTGTTCAACAAAATCTTCTTCGTTAGTTGTCACTCCTTTGACGCCCACCCCACCTCTATTTTGCGTTTTGTATGTTTCCTCGTCAATTCTTTTAACATATCCTTTGTATGTTAATGTTACAACCGTTTTTGTCACCGGGATTAGTGATTCATCTTCAATTTGCTCAATTGTTGTTAAATCTATTTCGGTTCTCCTTGGATTATTATATTTTTCTTTTACTTCAATTAAATCACTCTTAATCAATTGCATAATTTTCCCTTCATCGCTTAATAATTCCTTTAAATGATTTATTAATTCTTGAAGATTTTTCATTTCCTCATCGATTTTTTCTCTTTCCAGTCCGGTTAAACGTCTTAATTTCATTTCTAGAATTGCTTCAGATTGAACTTGTGTAAAAGCAAACTCTTTAATTAAAGTTGCAATTGCTTCCGGTTCTGATTTTGCTTGTTTAATAATTTTAATTACTTGATCAATATTATCAAGCGCTTTTTTCAAGCCTGATAAAATATGCATTCTATTTTCAGATTTTTCTAATTCAAAATTACTTCTTCTAATAATCACTATTTTTTGATGTTCTAAATATTTACTAAGCACTTCTTTGATCGACAATAATTGGGGCCTTCCTTCAACCAATGCTAACACGTTAATTCCAAAAGTTGTTTGTAAGCCCGTACTTTTATACAGGTTATTTAAAACTACATTCGGATTAGCTTCTTTTTTTAGTTCAATTACAATTTTAATTCCTTTTAAATCTGTTTCATCAGTTAGTCCGCTAATTCCCTCTAATTCTTTTTCTTTTACTAAATTAGCTATTTTAGTTATTAAATTAGTTTTATTGGTTTGGAAAGGAATTTCTTTGATAATTAACTTATACTTCCCGTTGCTTTCTTCGACATCAATCTTCGACCTTATTGTAATTGATCCTCTTCCCGTCTCGTAAGCTTGCCTAATTCCCCTTGTCCCCAAAATCATTGCTCCAGTTGGAAAATCAGGCCCTTTAATGTGCTCGCACAACTCCATGTTTGTTATTTCTCCGTTATCAATTACCGCAACACATCCGTCAATTACTTCTCCTAAATTATGTGGTGGGATATTGGTTGCCATTCCAACAGCAATTCCCATTGCACCATTAACTAATATATTAGGAAATCGGCTAGGAAAAACGGTTGGTTCTTTTTCTTGTCCATCATAATTTAAAGTATAGTCAACCGTATCTTTGTTGATATCTCTTAATAACTCATTTGATATTTTTGCTAACCGCGCCTCGGTATAACGCATTGCCGCCGCTCCATACCCGTCAATTGAACCGAAATTACCATGTCCTTCAACTAATGGAAATCGATATGCGAAGTCTTGAACCATTCTAACCATACTATCATAAACAGCTGTATCGCCATGTGGATGATATTTACCCACAACATCCCCGACAATTCTTGCTGATTTTTTAAATGGCTTATCGTTAGTTAAACTTAAAGCGTGCATTGCGTATAAAATACGCCTATGTACCGGCTTCAGTCCGTCGCGAACGTCTGGTAATGCTCGCGAAACAATTACGCTCATTGAATAATCAAGAAAGGATGTTTCCATTTCGGTAACAATGTTTCTGTCTAATATAATTTCTTTCATTTTCTCACCTCTATACATCTAAGTTTTGCACATACGTAGCATTCTTTTCAATAAATTCTCTTCTTGGTGCAACCTCATCACCCATTAACGTTTCAAACACCATATCCGCTTTAATTGCGTCTTCAATGGTTACTTTTATCAAATTGCGGCGTCCTGGGTCCATTGTTGTTTCCCATAATTCGCTTGCATCCATTTCTCCAAGTCCTTTATTTCGTCCTATTTCATAATTTGTCGTTTCGTTCAACGTTTCTAAATACGCTTCTTTTTCTCTATCGTTTAAAACGTATTTTGTTGTTTTACCGTGTTTTATATTATAAAGCGGGGGCTGAGCAACATAGACATTTCCTTGCTCAATTAAATATTTAAAGAAACGATAGAACAACGTTAGTAGTAAGGTTTTTATATGTGCTCCATCAACATCAGCATCAGTCATAATGATAATTTTGTGATATCTTAATTTGGTGTAATCAAATTCATCGCTAATTCCGGTCCCAATTGCGGTAATCAAGCTACGAATTTCTTCATTACCTAAAATTTTATCTAATCGCGATTTTTCAACGTTAATTATTTTTCCTCTTAGTGGTAAAATTGCTTGTATTTTTGAATCTCTACCGCCGATTGCCGATCCACCGGCTGAATCTCCCTCAACCAAGAATAGTTCACAACTAGCGGGGTCTTTTATTGAACAGTCAGTTAGTTTTCCGGGCAAATTAGAAATTTCCAAAACATTCTTTCTTCTTGTTAATTCTCTAGCTTTCTTGGCAGCGATTCTTGCCCTCGCCGCTATCATACACTTTTCGATAACAATTCTCGCATCGCTTGGGTTTTCTAATAGATATCGTTCAAATCCTTCGCTAAACACACTGTCAGAAATTTTTCTTACTTCAACATTTCCTAATTTTGTTTTAGTTTGCCCCTCAAACTGTGGATCGGGATGTTTACAGGAAATAATCATTGTTAGTCCTTCTTTTACATCATCCCCAATTAGTGCTTCATCTTTATCTTTCAAGTAATTATTGGTTTTAGCGTAATTATTTATCACTCTTGTTAATGCTCTTTTTACACCGTCTTCGTGCGTCCCGCCCTCTTGTGTATTAATGTTATTAGTAAATGAATAAAGATTTGTCACGTAACTTGCATTATATTGGAAAGCAACTTCAATTGCGATTCCTTCTTCTTCCCCTTCACAATAAATAATCTTTTCGTGTAGAGCTGTTTTGTTTTCGTTCAACAATTCAATATACGCTTTTATTCCGCCCTCATAAATGAACTCATCTTTTTTGTCATCTCTTTCATCGATAAGAATAATTCTTAACCCTTTGTTTAGAAAAGCAAGCTCCCTGCACCGCGTCCTAATTATTTCATAATCAAACTCAGTCGTTTCAATAAAAACGCTTGGATCAGGCTTAAATGTTACGGTTGTTCCGCTTCTTGATTTACAACAATCGCCAATAATTGTTAAATCTTTAACAACTTTTCCACCATTTTCAAAGCGCATGTGGTGAATTTTCCCTTCTTGATATACCGTTACCTCAACAAATGTACTTAACGCATTAACAACACTAGCCCCTACTCCGTGAAGCCCTCCTGAAACCTTATACCCACCGCCGCCAAATTTACCGCCGGCGTGAAGCAACGTAAATACTGTTTCAACTGTTGAAACTCCCGTCTGTTTGTGAATCCCAACCGGAATCCCTCTTCCGTCATCTTTTACGGTTATTGAATTATCTTTATTAATAATTATTTCGATGTCATCGCACTCTTCTGCTAATGCTTCATCGATTGCATTATCAACAATTTCCCAAAGCAAATGATGCAATCCTCTTGCCCCGGTTGTTCCAATATACATTCCGGGTCTTTTTCTAATTGCCTCTAATCCTTCTAATACTTGAATATTTGTTTCATCATAATGAGTTTTTGCCATACTTCACCTCTTCATTTAATTTTATAATTTTCGATTTTTCTCTTAATTCTTTATTGATTGATTCAATATCGGTTGCGGTTATTATTATTTGCATATCTTTGTCTAAATAGGACAATAATTTGTTGCGCCTCTCACCATCTAATTCGCTAAAAATATCATCAAGTAGCACAATCGGATTAGTTTTGTTAATTTTTTTTATAATACCTATCTCCGATAATTTTAAAGCTACGATTGTCGCTCGTTGTTGGCCTTGTGATCCGTGGTCTTTTAAATTGTTGTTTTTTATATTAAACACAACGTCATCGCGGTGTGGCCCGATTAGAGTCATCCCCTTTGTTATTTCTTCGTTATGATTAAATTTGAAATTTTTTATTAATTTTTCTTTTATTGTTTCAGTTTTAAAATCGAAAAAATCTATTTTTTTATCATAATTTATAATCAACCCATCTAAACCCGTAATATCATAAAAAATAGACTCTATATTTTCGTTAATATTATCAACAAAATTTTTTCTCATTTGGTAAATTGGGATCGCTTTTTCGACCAACTTTTCACTTAAAACTTCTAACA
>CAYGGG010000007.1:0-25645 GCA_964349455.1 uncultured Muribaculaceae bacterium
TATTTTTTAAAAAAATATTTTTTTTTTTTTATTTTTATGTTATAATGATTAAGAGCCCAAGACTAAACTCTCGGGTCTTTTTTATAGGAGGATGAAAAATGTCAAAATATGTTTTTATTACTGGCGGTGTTGTATCGGGTTTAGGAAAAGGAATTACTGCTTCATCAATTGCCCTTTTACTAAAATCAAGAGGCTTTAAAGTATTTATGCAGAAATTTGATCCTTACTTAAATGTTGATCCCGGAACAATGTCACCATATCAACATGGTGAAGTATTTGTCACTGCTGATGGTACTGAAACTGATTTAGATCTAGGTCACTATGAGCGATTTACTGATGTTGAATTAAACTATGCTTCAAGTGTCAGTATGGGGCGGATTTTTTCAAACATTTTAGAAAACGAACGAAAAGGTGATTATTTAGGTGGAACCGTTCAATTTGTACCCCATGTTACAAATGAAATAAAAAAATGTATTTTTGAAAGCGAAAATTCCATCAATGCCGATATTGTTATTACCGAAATTGGTGGAACCGTTGGTGATATTGAAGGCCTGGCTATCTTAGAAGCCTTAAGACAAATTCGTTATGATTTAGGACCAGAAAACACTGTTTTAGTTCACACGACTTTAATTCCATTTCTTTTTGGTTCAAATGAACTTAAAACAAAACCATCACAACAAAGCGTTATTGAACTAAGGAGAATTGGCTTACAACCAGATATTATTGTTGCTAGAGCTCCATCAATGTTAACTGATGATATAAAAGCAAAATTATCTTTATTTTCAAGTATTCCAAAAGAAAATATCATTTCAGCAATTGACGTTGACAATATATATCAAGTACCGGTTAATTTTTACCATCAAAAAATTGATGAAATCATTATCGATAAACTAAAATTAAAAATAAAAAAAATTGATTTTGACCACTGGTTGTCATTAATGAATAAAATCAAACAAGAAAATATAAAAGAAGTTAATATTGGACTAGTCGGGAAATATATTAGTTTACATGATGCTTATCTATCAGTTGCTGAATCATTAAAACATGCCGGTTATGAAGAAAATGTTAAAGTTGTTATTAAGTGGATTGATTCTGAAGGTTTAGAAAAGAAAAATTTAAAATTAATTTTTAAAAATATTGATGGAATAATTGTCCCTGGCGGATTTGGAAAAAGAGGAATTGAGGGCAAAATAAAGGCGATTAAATATGCCAGAGAAAATAATATTCCGTTCCTTGGTTTATGTCTAGGGTTACAACTAGCAGCAATTGAATTTGCGAGAAATGTTTGTCAATTAAAAAAAGCTAATTCAAGAGAATTTGATGAATTAGTAGCAGAACCGGTCATTGATATTATGGAAGAACAAAAAAAGATTATTAATCTTGGTGGAACAATGCGCCTTGGTAATTATGATTGTGAAATTAAAAAAAATACGTTGGCTTCTAAATTATATAAAGAAAAACAAATTGAAGAAAGACATCGTCATCGTTATGAGTTTAATAACAAATATATTGAAATATTTGAAAAAAATGGAATTGTTTTTTCAGGAGTAAATAAAGCATCTAATTTAATTGAAATATTAGAATACAAAAATCATCCATTCTTTATTGCTTGTCAATTTCATCCAGAATTTAAAAGTAGACCAATTCGTTCTCATCCATTATTTAGAGGATTTATTAAAGCAAGTAAAAAAGTAGTCTAAAACTACTTTTTTTATTTCCCTAAATTAAGAATATCATTAAACGTTATATAAATTAATAATCCAATTAAAAGGAAGAAACCAATTTGATGAATTATATTTTCGATTTTTGGATTCAAAGGGCTTCCTTTAATCTTTTCAATCAACAAGAACCATAATCTTCCACCATCTAGTGCTGGCAGTGGTAATAAATTAATAAAACCAACATTAATACTAATTAAAGCAATTAAAAAAACAACACTAATGAAACCGGCTTGTGCACTTTCACCAACAACTGAAAAGATCCCAACTGGTCCCGATAAACTATCTAAGCTTAAAACCCCTTGAAACAAATAAGAAATAACTAAGGCCATTTGTTCAATTAAATTATAAGATTTTGTAAAAGCAAAGCCAAGGGCACTTAATAGACCTTTTGAAATTTGCTTTTCTAATAAAAACCCATAACGATATACTTCCTGTCCTTCTTCTTCCGTAACCACTGGTTTTACTTTTACATTTTTTTCAATATTATCGCTTAAATAAGTGATTTCAATTTCCTTACCACTATTAACATGTAATTCAAGCATTAACCGATCAATTGAACGAATTCTTTTTTGATTAATTTTTACAATTACATCACCTTGTTTTAAGTCGGTTTCAGAAATTGGATATCCCGTCAACGTTTCTTTTATAATCGGTTTATTACCTGGTGCACCGTTTACTAGAGCTACTAAAAAAAGCAAAATCCAAGCCATGACAAAATTGAAAACGACCCCAGCAACGATTGTAAAAAAGCGATCTTTCCATGGTCGATTATAAAATTTATTTTCCTCTGGAACGTTTTCTTTTTCAGTTACTTCTTCCCCAGCCATACTAACAAACCCACCAATTGGAAATAAGCGAATACTATAAATTGTTTCATCAGACTTTCTTTTAAACGAAAATATCCGCGGACCCATTCCTAAAGCAAACTCATAAACATATATCTTGGCTCTTTTTGCAAAAATAAAATGCCCAAGTTCATGAATAAATATAATAATTCCTAATATTAAAACAAATAAAATTAAAGTCATTGTCGCCTCCTATAGAAATGTTAAGAAAAAAACATAACCAATTAAAACAAAAAGTAAACTATCGACCCGGTCTAAAATCCCCCCATGTCCGGGAATTAAATCAGAAAAATCTTTTTTACCAAAATATCTTTTAATTGCCGAAAAAATTAAATCACCAAACTGACTTAGCAATGATAAAAAGACAGTAATAATTAATATTACATGTAATTCAATTGTTGGATTAATCACCATTAAATAAAATGATGAACTAATTAATACCGACATAAATAACCCACCGATTGCGCCTTCTAAAGTTTTATTTGGTGAAATATCTTCTAACAATTTGGTTTTGCCGATTAATTTACCAGTAATAAATGCATATGTATCACCAATTGTTGTAATTAATAAAATAAAAATTAAATGATCAATTGAAATATTTCGCACATAAATTAATACACTAAAAGCATAGGCTAAAAACAATAAACCACCAGTTAAATAAAAACCATCAAAAACACTATATAACTTTCGATTATTATAAAGAATAACTGGAATTAAATAAACAATAAAAATACCAGAAATCAATCTTAAGTCTAATGCAATGGTCGGCATTTGATAACTAATTGTGAAAATAAATAAAATAATCATGATATAAGAAATAAATTTAATAAAAATCGGCATTTCTTTTTTAGTTTCTTTTATCATCATAAATTCCTTTAAACCAATTAGTGCTAAAGCACAAACAGCCAGCAAAAAAAGAAACCCGCCAATACTAATTACTGGGACAAAAATTAAAAGCATAATTAAGATACTAATTATTCGTGTTTTCAATAATCCCACCAAACCTTCTTTGTCTTTGATTAAATTCAATTATTGCTTGATCAAAATCTAGTTCCGTAAATGCTGGAAAATATATTTTTGGAAAATACAATTCAGCATAGGCCATACTCGCTATCATAAAATTGCTAAGTCTTTGTTCGCCACTTGTTCTAATTAATAAATCCATTTCTGGTAAATCATTATACAAATACTTACGAAAAACGATTTCATCAATTTCTTCTTCTTTTATTGTTTTTTCATTTAAAGCTTGATGCATTTTTAAACTAGCATCAACAATTTCCGCCATCCCACCATAATTAAGACATATATTCAAAGTTTTATCAAAATGCTTTGTTGCCTCACTTAACTTTTCCATTATTTCGATAATATCTTTTGCAAGTGGTTCTTTTCTTCCCGAAAAAACAATTTTTGTTTTTTTCTTATTTATGTTTTTAAAATCTGTTTTAAATTTAAGACGAAATAATTTCATCAAATATGATACTTCTTTTTCACTTCTTTTAAAATTTTCAGTTGAAAATACAAAAATACTTACAACCTTAACTCCTTTTGCAAAAGCATAATCAACAATTTTATCAACGTTTTTCATTCCTGCATAATGTCCTTCACTTCTTGATAATTTTTTTTCAGTCGCCCAACGACCATTGCCATCAACAATAATACCAATATGATTTGGTATAACTAAATTACTCAAATTTCATCCTCCATTTACATTATAACACTTTTTTTATTTTTTAAGAATTATTTACCGATAAAAATAAGCGGCCTCGATTACTTTTTCTTGATGTTCTTCGTCAATCAGATTTAAACTAGTAATACTGTTGTAAAAATATACATCAATCACACCATTCATATTATTATCACTAATACTGTTTAAATTAATACCACTACCAGTGTCCCCGCTTCGATTGTCAACTACTTCGCCAAACAGTTGATCTTCTCGTCCCGAATGGGGAAAGGTTGATAATGAGGCTGCAATAAATTGATTATCAATTTTGATCACGACTGATCTTCGTTCAGTCGTCCACTCACCACCAATTAACGAAAGTAATTTTTCCGTTTCTAAAGCTGTTTTTGGTTCAACATTAGCTAAGGTTGTATGTCCACCTTTAACACGCCTTACTTCTATTTCAGTATTTGTCAATACATCAATTAAAGTAACCGACAACTCTTCTTCAAATAATTCTAGGGCTTCTTTATAATCTAGTAGTAAATCATTAACAAATTTAATATTTATATTTTGTTCATCTTCAATATAAGTTAAATTTAGATTTTTAACCAAAAAATCAAGTGAAACTAAAATATTTTGACCATCTTCTTTTACTTCACATTCTAATTCTTTTGCATTACTAGCTACTAATGCAATCTTACTTCCCAAAGTTAATTTTACATCACCAAAACTAATATCTTGTCCTTCAATCAAATAATCGATTTCGAATTTTTCCAACACCAAATTAATTGGTACTAAATAATCATCATCATTTTCTTCTAATTGATAATTTAAACTATCTCCTTCGACTTGTAAATTACGATATTTAATTTCTTCTTTCCCACAACCAACAACTAATAACAAGCTAATCATAAGCAGTATTTTTTTTAACATTTTGTATATCCTCCTATTTTGACAACTACTTGATTATATTAAAAAAAAAAGCAATTGTCAAGCAACTACTTTCTTAATTCGGCTTTTAATTTTGTTTCAACTTCCTTAATTATTTTATTAAAAACAAGCATTACTTCTTCATCATTTAAAGTTCTAGTTTTATCTTGAAAAACAAGCGAATAAGCTACCGACTTTTTCTTTTCATCAATTTGATAAACATCAAACACTTCAACTTTTAAAAGCATTCGCCCGCCAATCTTTTTAATAATATTTTCAATTTCACTAGCGGGCAGGGATTGATCAACAACAAAAGCGACATCCTTGTAAACAACTGGAAATTTTATTGCTTCCTTATATTTAATTGATTTAATGTTTATTTTAAACAATAATTCTAAATCTAATTGGCAAAGATAAACTTGATTAGCAATTGATGGATGAATTTGCCCAAAAAACCCAACTGCTTTATCATCAATTAATACCTCGGCACATCTTCCTGGGTGAAACCGATCAACAATTGCTTGATTAATTTGATAACGTTTTTCAAAACCAAGATAATTCAATAATTGTTCAATAATTCCTTTTAATAAATAAAAATCAGCTTTGATTTCTTTTTTGAGATGGCGATTAGTTAAATAATTACCACTCATTAAAATCGCTAAATGATTAATTTCCGAATAATCTTTTTGATAAATTGCACCAATTTCAAAAATATTAATATCAGTTATTTTTCTTGCATAATTATAATGGTAAACATTTAATAAAGATGAAACTAAACAAGTTCTTAAATATTCTCTTTCTTTACTTAATGAGGATAAAATTTTAAGTTTATCTTCTGTAAAAATATCGCCTTCACTCATTAATGAATAATTGATTGTTTCAGTTAAACCAACCCCCACCAAGAATTCTCTTATTTTATAAAAATATTCAATTTTAGGTTCACGAGTTCCAAGTTTAATTTGACCAGTTGGTAACTTACCAACAATCTTATCATAACCGATCATCCGCCCGACTTCTTCGACTAAATCTTCAAAAATATTTAAATCTAGTCTTCTTGATGGAATTAAAACTTTAATCGTTTTCCCATCCTGATAAGGCAGTTGTAAACGATTTAAGACATCAAGAATCACTTCTTTTTTTAAATTAATTCCTAATAATTGATTTAATCTACTAACCGATACATCAATTATTTTCTCCTTTTCTTCTAACCGATCATCAATTAACATTCCACTAGCAACTTGTCCAAATGCATATTTTTCTAAAAGATGACAAGCTCTTTTTACGGCCAAATAAGTTCTTTCTTTGGGCAGGCCTTTTTCAAAACGAATGCTTGCTTCACTACGAAGCATTTTTTTCGATGTTTTTCGAATACTAATTGGATTAAAAATAGCACTTTCAATAATAATATTTCTCGTATTTTTAGTTACTTCTGAACTAAGTCCACCCATTACTCCTGCTAATGCAATTGGCTTATCATCATTTGTAATTAAGATATCTTCACTACTAGCAATTCTTATTTGACCATCCAAAGTTTGAATTTCTTCATTAACACCCATTCTAACACCAAGTTTTTTTATCTTATCAGCATCAAAAAAATGAATCGGTTGCCCAGTTTCAAGCATCACATAATTACTAATATCAACAACATTGTTGATTGGTCTAATCCCAGAAGCAATTAAACGATTTTTAATATATAATGGTGATTCTTCAATTCGAATATTATTAACCAGTTTTGCTAAATACAAAAAACAATTATCAGTTTCAACTTTTAAAGAGTAATTTTGTTTAATATCTTTTTCAGTTTCTTTATAAGTTACTTCTGGATATTTCGTTTCCAAATTATATAAAGCCCCAATTTCATAAGCCATTCCGATAACACTTAATAAGTCACCGCGATTAGTTGTTAATTCAAAATTAATTACTTCATCATCTAACTTTAAATATTTTATTGCATCTTCACCAACTTTGGCATCATTTGGTAACACTTTAATTGTTTCATAGTCAGTTTCAGTTAAAAAGGTTTTTTCAATCCCCAGTTCAGCATACGAACAAATCATTCCTTCTGATTCAACCCCTGCTAATCTTGCTTTTTTGATGGTAAAGTTTTCCGGTAAAACTGATCCGACTTTAGCAACGATTACTTTTTGAGAAGCATCAACATTGCTTGCACCACAAACAATTTGATGAGTTGAATCACCAATATTAACCTTACAAATGCTTAACTTGTTAGATTCGGGATGTTTTTTACAAGTTAAAACCTCGCCAACAACTAAATCTTTGACATCACACAATTTTTTCACTTCTTCATATTCATGTCCAAGCAAAACCATCTTGTCAGCTAATTCAAAAAAATTAATTTTTTTCGTATCTAAATAATCACTTAAAAAATTTTTACTTAACTTCATTTTGATTCTCCTTTTCAATTTGTTTAAATGTTTCTAAAAATTGCAAATGATTTGTATAAAAATGGCGAATATCAGCAATTCCATATTTAAGCATTGCAATTCGCTCTGGACCTGGTCCAAAAGCAAAGCCACTATATTCTTTTGGATCATAGCCACCCATTTCAAGAACAGCCGGATGAACCATCCCACAGCCCATTATTTCAATCCAGCCACTCCCTTTACAAATTGAACATCCTTCACCATTACATTTAAAGCAAGTAACATCAACTTCTAGACTCGGTTCGGTGAAGGGGAAGTAACTAGGACGAAATCTTGTTTTACGACTTTTGTCAAATAATTTTTCAATTAATAATTCAATTGTTCCTTTTAAATCTGCTAAACTAATTCCCCGATCAACGACTAATCCTTCAAATTGCATAAATTGATGTGAATGAGTTACATCATCTTCATCTTTTCGATACACCTTACCAGGACAGACAATTCTAATCGGCGTCTTTTCTTGATTTTTTTCCATAAATCTTGCTTGGGCTGGTGAAGTATGAGTTCTAAGTAATATTTCTTCGGTTAAATATAAACTATCTTGCATATCACGCGCTGGATGATTTTTAGGAATGTTTAATCTTTCAAAATTATAAAGATCTTGTTCAATTTCTGGTCCACTAACAATATCATATCCCATTGACATAAATAAATTTTCAATTGATTCAATTAAAACTGTTAATGGATGCATATGACCAATTTTTAAATCATATGCGGGCAATGTAATATCAATTGCTTCGTTTTTTAATTGTTCTTCTAATGCATCTTTTTCAAAATTAATTCGTTTTTGTTCAATTAAATCAGTCGCTTCATTTTTAAATTGATTAAATAGTAAACCGGCACTTTTTTTATCTTTAGCATCTTTTACTTCTTCTTTTAAAACAGTAACTTTCCCCTTCTTCCCCAAATACAAAATTCTCAATTCATTTAACTGTTTTACATTTTTTACTTTTTCTAATTCTTTTTTTAACTCTTTTTCAACTATTTTAATTTTTTCTTTCATATTACCTCCATAAAAAAAAGTCCTTATTTTATAAGGACGAATAATCGCGGTACCACCTTAATTCATAGTAAACTATGCACTCAAAACTATAACGCGTTACCTAACAACTAAAAGGTGAATTCACAAATGATCATTATTAGTTTTCACCAAATACTAATTCTCTTTAAATGATCTTTTTGTTACTATTTCTTTGTCTTGGTTGTTTTTATAATTATATCTTTAATTTTTTTAAAAGTCAATTTTTAATAGAAATTAATTTTTGAGACAACGTACCGAAAAGCCAACAGCTTGCGAAAAAGCATTACGATAAACAGTCGTATTAGTGCTGCCCAAGTAACGAACCCACGCATTGGTGGAAGTCCACAAGCTGCCGAAACTGCCTACACAGATAAGCGCCCCCGCCATATCGCGGCGTCCAGAAGGCTTGGCATTAAACCAACCGTGTTTGTTCCTCCCCAACTTGTATCTATTGATTATTAATTTTTGTCCCTGATCTGTTCCTCCTCATCTTGTTGCATCAGCGCCACCAGCACCAGCGCCAGTAGAACCAAAAAATGTCCCGCCATTTCAATTAAACCTATTCATTCCGCAAACAACGTACTGAATGCCCTGTATCACGAAGTGTATTCATGTTTCCCATATCATAATTGCCAAAATATAGACTCTGTCCGTCTGCGTGGGTCGAATAAACGAACGTAGAGGCCCACCAAGATCCACTCATTCCTACATTCTGAAGTGTACCCGTAGTACCACGGCTGCCAGTTGGTCGCAAATTAAAGCCCGTTAAGTTATTTGTGCTTGGGTTATTACCAACCCGACATTGCGTTTCGTGGCTATTCCAATTAGTTGTTGACGCAACTGCTTTACCAATGTACGACGATAAACCATCACATCGATTACCCACATCACTATTCACATAATTCTTTAATGTTGTCCATTCAGTATAGGTTGGAATATGCCATCCTAATGGACACATGCCTTTCGCTCCTGCTGTTGTTGAACCAGCCATTGCCGCTGGCCATTGATATAATACTTCATCTTTATCCCAACCATCTCCGCCGTTTATTCTACAAGATATATAAGAACTATATGTCCAAACTCTAGTTAAACAATTTTCAGTTGTATATCTTAAATTTTCTGCCATCCAACACTGCGTTCCAATTTGAATAGTTGCATATACTTCATCGTCTCTTATGTCAGTAATGTTTTGACCACAAACATGACGGACATCAAAATCAGCATTGATCGTCATATTACCGACAACAGTACTACACCTTCCTGTATCAACATACCAATAACCGGTGCAATTACTTGGATTAATAGTTATTGTAAATCCAATTAAATCATAACCGGTACTTGCTGTTGCAGTTGGCGCTGTTGCACTACTTCCATGACTTACCGTTCTAAAACTTGGGGTTATCGTTCCGCCTGTTCCCGCTGTATATGTTACCGTATAAGTATTAGCTATAAAATTTGCTCTAATTGTCATATTTGCTCGAACATTGCTACATATTCCTGTTGATGCTGTAAATGTGCCCGCACAACTGCCACTGGTAATTGAATAATTACCAAATGTATAAAACTCATTTGCCGTTGCAGTTGGCCCAATATTGGCCCCACTCCAGTCAACTATTTCAGATGCCGGTTCCACACTACCACCTGCCGTTGGGTTTTTTGTATATGTTACCGTATATTTATTAATTATCCAATTTGCTTGGATTGTTATATTTTGTTGCACATTGCTACAAGCACCAGTTGATGCTGTAAATGTGCCCGCACATTCGCCACTTGTAATTGAATAATCCCCTCTCGTATACCCTGTTCTTGAGCATGATGTTGGGCCTGCTGCACTATCTCCATGATTAACCACTCTTGAACTCGGGCTACAACTCCCACCATTACTATTAAAAGTAACTATATACTGATTAATCGTGAAATTAGCTCTAACCGTAATTGCTTCTCTTACATCACTACATATACCCGTTCCATTGTTAAAGGTGCCATTACAAATACCACTTGTTAAAGTATAATTTGTAAAACTATAACCCGTATTTGCACTTGGCGTTGTTCCCGTATTTGCTGAACTATGATTAACCATTTCTGAAGTCGGAATAACACTACCGCCAGCACTTGCTGTATAACTCACGGTATATTCTAAAGTAAAGTTTGCTTCAATTACCATATTGCCCACTACACCTGTTACATTACCAGTAGTTGTATTTAAATCGCCATTACCAACTCCACTTATCACTGTATAATGAGAAAAAATGTATCCTGGATCAACTGTAATACTTGGCACAGCAGCATTACTGCCATGCGGTACCGTTCGATAATTTGGACTAAAAGTTGCACCTTGATTTGATTGATAATTAACAGTATATTGTCTAATCGTAAAATTAGCTTTAACAATCATATTACCAACAATATTACTGATTGCACCAGTTGCTATATTTAAATTGCCATTACTAGGCCCTGAAACAACCGTAAAATTAACCAAATCATATCCCGCATTAGCAGTTGTGGTTGGTGCTGTTGCATTGCTTTGACTTATAACATATATTAATAAAGGATCAACACTTCCACCAGTACTAGTTTGATATGTTATTTTATAAACATTTGGTGCTTTTATTTTTATTTCTTCAGGAGATATAATTTCATCAATTTTTACTTTAAAAGTATATTCAACCCCGGGCAATAAATTTTCAAAAACATTGCTCAGTTGCCAATTATTACCATCTTTACTATATTCAACATTTGTTTCATTCACAATTGGCACTGTTGCGGTTACTTTCCCATCTTCTTGCGTTTCCCAATTAACAGTTCCATAAAAACCAGGCACCTCACATTCACCATTAAGTTCCTCTAAACTTGTTATTGTTACTTCTTTACTATCAAAACTTTTTTGAATACACCACTCCCCATCAGAAATTGCTAACTGAACCCGACAATCAGTATGAATAATAATATTTCCTTCATCAGGCCTTTTGCCCTTAAAACTAATCATGTCTTCAGAAATAATCTCACCATTTTCAAAAACAATTTCGACTACTTTTGCATCACCAACTCCTAAAGTTGACATACATTCATTTCGTGCTGTTTTAGCAAGTCCATAGGCGCTTGTTTCGAATGTTCCTTTTTTTGCATCACTCATGACATTCAAAACAATTGGCATTGCAATTAACAACACCAATGCTAATGCAACAATTACTGCTAATATTTCAACTAATGTGAAACCTTTTTTCATAAAGAACTCCCTTCCCTTATGACCAACATACTGATACTACAATTAAATTATAAAATTATTTATAAGAAATGTCAAATATATTAATAAAAACACTTATAAATATTATCAACTGATTTTCTTTGTTTTGGTCTTGGTTTTTCTTCATTATATCCTAGACTAATAATTAATCTAATCCTTTTTTGTTCCATCTTTAAAATTTGCTTAATTTTATTCTCATTAAACAAACCAATCATACAAGTTGCAATTTTTAGTTCAGTTGCTGCTAGACAAATATAAGAAGCAACAATTCCAATATCAATTTTAGTATAATCTTGCACTTTAAAAGTATTTATGACCTTAACTGGAATACAAGCTTTTTCCTCAAAAATAATAATAAAAGCCCCTGCTTTTTGATTAAAAGATTGCATTTCTTTAGCAATTTCTAATCTTAAATAATCTTCAGTAACAGCAATAAAAGAATAGGGCTGGGCATTGCAGGCTGACGGTGCTAAATTAGCCGCTCTAATTATTTTTTCTAAATCTTCTTCGCTTACTTTCTTACCATTAAAATTACGACAACTTTCTCTTTTTTTTACCAAATCAAAAAAACTAATAAGCCAACTCCTCCTTTAACTGTTCAAAATATTGATCAATTATTTTTTGTCTTTTACTACCTATTTTTCGACCAGTTTTCGTATATAGTTTATTAGCCAAACCTTTTAAAGCAATATCATATTCTAAAATTGAATTATGTTTACTAACATCATCAATATAAATCTTTTCGGGGATTTTAAAATCTAGGGTTAACTTCTGACCATGTTGCCCACCATACATAAAACTACGAGCAATGCCAACCGCACCAATACAATCAATTTTATCAGCATCAAACAAAATCTTTGCTTCAATTGTTTTTGGTTCAACATTAGTTCTTTTCCGATGTGCCAAAATACAATGAACAACTTGGTCAATTTTATCATAATTCATTTTTTTTAAAATTGATTCCGCCATCTTCGCCCCCTCAATTGCATGATCAATCTTACCAGTAATATCTTTATTCTCTTTTTCACGACCAATATCATGTAATAAAGCTGCTATTTCTAAAACTTCTAAATCAACAATTTTTTCAGTTTCAGCTATTTTTAAACACAAACGATGCACCCGCATAATATGTTCAATACTATGCGAATTACAACTAATTTCCTTTTCAACAAGTTTAATTAATTTCTGTTTCACTCTGACTCCTTAAATATAATTCTAATGCTTCTTTTTGCTCACCACGAAGTGGTTTACAACTTTGATAAAGATTAACATCTCTTTCCATTGCTTTTGCTAAACCAGCACAAGTTCCATAGCCACAAGCACCACAATTAAAACCGGGCAAGAGTTGTTCATAAGCTTTTGCTTTATCTTCTACTTTATATTTTTCTGATATAAAAACAAGTAATAGTGCTAGTACTAGAGCAATTCCCGTAAAAATTAAAATCCCAATCATTTTTGACACCCCCGACAATTTTGACACTTATGATTATTCTTTGAATAAAGAAATAAAGTCAAAATAATTAAAAAACCTAATAATCCATATGCGATCATAAACCATACCGACTAACAATCATTGCCATAATTCCGGCAATTATTAAAGCAATTGGCACCCCTTTAAAAGCATCAGGAATTGGTCTTTGTTCTAACTTTTCACGAATTGTGGCATAAAGATAAATAAGTAGTGCAAAACCAAGTGAACTTCCTAAAACAAAAACAAGCATTTGCATAAAATTGTAGTCAAAATCAATAATCAAAAAAGTAATTCCTAATACGGCGCAATTTGAAGCGATTAAGGGCAGGTAAATTCCTAACATTTGATGAAGATTAGGATAAAGTTTTTTCATAATCATATCTAGTGACTGAACCATCGAAGCAATTACTAAAATAAACAAAACTGTTCTTAAATATTCAGTATTAGTCGGTACTAAAATAAAATGATAAATACCATAAACAATTACTCCAGATAAAATAGTAACCATCATAACCGATAGCCCCATTCCTAAAGCTCCTTTTTCTTTATTTGAAGTACCAATAAAAGGACAGATTCCTAAAAATTTAGTTAAAATAATATTTTCAGTTAATAAACTTGTAATAAAAATACTAACTAAGCTCATGCGAAACACCTCTTTTCCCAAAATAATTAAAGATTGCTAACAAAAATCCTAAAGTAAGAAAAGCACCAGCTGGTGACGAAAATAAAACCAACTTTAAATCAAACGGCGTTATTTTGTAAACTAGTGAATAACCCGTTAATTTTGTTAAATCTGACATAATTGTAATCGTATTATATGCTAACAATTCGCGAATAAACCCAACTAGCGAAAGTGCTAGTAAAAAGCCAAGGCCAATGCCAATTGCATCAAGTAAACTTTTTTTAACGTTTTCTTTTCCCGCAACAGCAATTGCTCTTCCTAAAACAATACAATTAACTGTTATTAACGGAAGATAAATTCCTAAAGTTGCATGCAAATCTGGTATATAAGCTTTAATTAACATATCTATTGTCGTTACAAAAGTAGCGATAATAATAATATAAACAGGAATTTTTACATTTTCGGGAACTAATTTACGAATAATTGAAATCGTTATATTTGAAAAAATCAAAACAACAATAACACAAAACCCCATGATATAGGCACTTTCAAAATGATGAGTGACAGCAAGTGCTGGACAAAGTCCTAAAAGTAAAATAAAAATTGGATTTTCTTTTTTAATTCCATTTAATATTTGTTTCATATTTCCTCCTATTTAGTTAATTGATAAGCAAAATAAATAATTGTCGCACATACTAAAGCGGTGAGAACTAGTGCTAAAACACTTTTAATTTTTTGATTCATAAAAGTCCTCCCATACATTTTTAACCATGTTTTTTAAACTATTTGATGTAATTGTTGCACCGGTTATCGCATCAACTGAATCATCTTCAATTAATTTTTCAATAAAATTTTCATCTTCAATTTTTTGATAATAACTTTCATTATGCGAAATTACTTTAATCAAAATGATTTTTTCATCTTCAATTGTAATTTCGGCTCTAATCATTCCCGCAAACCCTCTTTGCTCAACTAAATAAATAGTTGTTTTTTCACTAACTTCTTTATTAATAATTTGAAAACTTTCATCTTTTTTCTCAGTTGTGAAACTAGCAGCAACAACAAAACTAACGCCAACAATTAAAATCCAAGATACAATAAAACTAACCGTCGCATGCGAAAAATTAAATCGCGCTTTATTGCCAATTTTATCAAGAATGAAAACAAACAAATTCATCGTTAAAATTGAAGTTAACACCCCTTCTGGATAAGGTGACAAAAACCTAAATAAAACAGTTAGGATTCCTAAAAAAAGTCCAAACAAAACTTGACCAATAATCGTCACTGGACTGGTAACTGGATCAGTTGCCATAAAGACCGCCCCAAAAAGAAGACCACCACTCAAAATATGAAAAAAGGCATACCAAGGACCAACGTTGTTAATATTAGCAATTAAAAAAGTAATAATAAAAACCGTTGTGATATATACAACCGGAATTCGCCATTTAATGACTCGTTTCCAAGTTAAATAACAAAAAGCAAGCAAGATTAACAAAGCACTTGTTTCACCAACTGAACCAGGAATTGTCCCAAAGAAAAAGTTAAATAAACTACCATATGGTTTTACTAACTGATCATATGAACCAATTTCAGTTAATTGATGAGATAAAGGAGTTGCACTAGCAATTGTATCAATTTCATACAAGTTTAAATAGCCACCATTATTGACGATATTTACTGAAAAAAGAGCGACAACAAACATGACACCAATTAGTGCTGGATTAAAAAGATTGTGACCAAACCCACCAAAAATTAGTTTACCAACAATGATGGCCACAATCACACCAAACATTAAAATAAAAATTGGTGTATTAATTGGTAGCACTAAAGCAACAAATAAACCGGTAATGATTGGAAATGAATCTTTTAATTTATTTTCTTTTTTGATTTTATAATAAATTAACTCAGTTAAAAAAGCAGTTATCATCGCAATTAAAATAAAAATTAATGGGAAAAATAAATTAATTAAATCAGTATATCCTTTTTGATAAGGAATGTATCCATTCTTATAAACCGAAAAAAGAATAATTGGTAATAAGGCAATTAATAAGTGATGCATTACTTTTTTGGTGCTTTTTTCATCTTTAAGATATGGTCCTTCAAATGTTTTTAGATTCATCTTTTTTCTCCTTTGCTTCTCTTACTTTCTTACGGACATTTATTTTAGCAGGACAGACATAAGAACAAAGTCCACATTCAATACATTTTTCGGGATATAAGTTTTCATACGAGGTTGCTTCTTTAATTAAAACTGGTGATAACTTAGCAGGACAGACAGCAACACATTCACCACAATGAAAACAAGCCGTTGCTTCATCTTCTTCAATTTGTTTAACAACACAAACGGAAGTCATATCACTACTAACCACTAATTCATCACTTTCAACACTAAAACCCATTAATGGTCCATTAGCAATAATCATTTTAGGTGATTGATGATATCCACCTAAAAATGAAATAATTTCATTAATCGGCGTTCCTATTTTTAAATAGACGTTAGCAGCTTCTTTTAATTGACTACCAGAAAAAGTAACCATTCTTTCAATTAATGGTTTATTAAATTTTAAAGCTTCATAGATTGCATAAATGGTTGATACATTACTAACAACAATTCCTTTATTAGTTGGATATGTTTTACAACTTATTTTTTTAATTGTTTCGACTAATTTTCGTTCCCACCCCATTATATAATAATTTGGTGCTTCACTAATTCTTAATTTTGTGTATGAACCAATAAAATTAGTTAACATTTTTTTTAATTTAAAATTATCTTTTTTAATAGCAATAATTGCTTCTTTTAAACCAAATATTTCAACTAAAGCATCAACTGTTTCTAATATTTCTTCACATTTTTCTTCAAGAATTTTAAAGTCAGCAGAAGTATATGGATCTGATTCCATTGCATTAACAATCAAGGTTGTCAACTGATTATCATATTTTATATGAGCTGGAAAACCACTGCCACTTAATCCGATAATTCCATTTTCTTTTAAACGATTAATTGCTTGTTCTTTGGTATAATCTTTAAAAGCATATACATTTTGTTCTTTTGTTTTTTCCAAAAAATCATTTTCAATTGCAATTGATTTTATTTTTTTATTATTCAAATAATATTTTTCAACAAAATCAATTATGGTTCCACTTACACTAGCATGAATTGGCGTTCTGAAATTACCTTTGCTTTTAGCAATCATTTCACCTTTTAAAACATAATCACCTTTTTCAACTAAAATAGTAATATTTTCGTCTTCATGAATTATTAAAGGAATATAGATTATTTTTGGTTCTAAATATTTTTTTAATGGATAAATTGTTTTATGTTTTATTATTCTTACGCCTCTTGCCATCTTATGCCTCCACTCTAATCCTATTATACTCTTTTTTATGATAAAAAAAAAGAGTGACTTTTTCACTTCTTTTTTTTCGTTTTTTGTAAAGCGGGCTCAATTCGATTTACTCTTAATTCATCATCTCCAGAATTAATAATTGTCCCCTCTTTTGTTTTTTTCGAAATATCAATTAAATGGGGCACCATTTCTTCTGATAAAACTCTAAAAACATCTCTTGCACCATATTTCTGATAATTTATTTTACTTGTTAAGAAATCAAAACCAGCTTGATCTAAAATAATTTCATATTGATATTTATTACCCGCTAATTTTTGTTCAATTCTTTTAACACACAAATCAATAATCATATAAACATCATCTTTTTTTAATTGATTAAAATATATAATTTCATCAATTCGATTAATAAATTCAGGTTTTAATCTTTTTTCAATTGCTCCCTGATATTTTTCTTGTTTATCATTAGCATCATGAAAGCCAATTGTATTTTTCGTTGCTTCAAATGAACCAATATTAGTTGTCAACATAAAAATACAGTCCTTGAAATCAATCTCCATTTGCCGATTATCTTTAGCAATACCTTCATCAAAAATATGAAGAAAAACATCCAACACTTCTGGGTGAGCTTTTTCAATCTCATCAATTAAAAAAACGGCTTTTTTATTAGCGAGAACAACGTCAAAAACTTTATTCCCTTGTTCATAGTAACCAACATATCCTGGTGGCGAACCTAAAATCTTGCTAACGGTATGACTTTCTTTATATTCACTCCCATCAATTCTGATTAAGGGCAGTTCAGCATATTGACTAAATAACTTAGCTAATTCCGTTTTGCCCACCCCAGTCGGTCCTGCTAATAAAAAGACAGCTTTGGCACCTTTATCTTTTAGACCACCAAATTCTAAAACTTTTAATCTTTTAATAAAAAGATCAATTTGTTTATTTTGTCCTTTTAAATTCATCTTTAATTGATTTTCAAGTTTAGAAAAATCTAATTTCTTTTCTTCTGTTCTTTTAGAAATAGTACTGTCTTTTGATTTTGCATCAAAAAATTCAGCTTCCCGTAGTCCTTCATCGACAACATCTTCTAGTCTTTCCAAAATTTCAAAAGCTTCATATCCTTTATTTTCAAAATCACCCATTATTATTTTTAGAATTTCTTTAATTCTTAACTTTTCTTTTCTTTTTAATTTTTTAATAAAATGATAATCATATTTAGTTGTATCAATATCATCAAAATCAATTCTAATTTCTAAATCAGCAAATCTGTCTGTTTCTTCTGCAGTTGCTTCAATAATATTCAAGAAAACTTCCTTATTACATAATCCACCGATTCGTCTGCCAATTCTGACAAAATAATCTCCCTCTTCTGGCATCATCTGAATATTGTATTTTGCACTATTAATCATTTGCCGTTTTACCAGTTCCAATTTTTTTGGTTCATTTTTAATTAACTGATCAATGTTTTGATCAAATCTTTTTATATATGGTTTAAAAAAATCTTTCAGTTTTAAATTTTCAGCTAAATTACAAAGTCCAAAATACAAAATAACTAAATCATTTCTTAAACCAAACTGAGAAAAAGCCTCTAAGTTTGTTTTAAAATGTTTTATTTCATTTGGATAATACGCCACTAAATATATAAATGGATTAATGTTAATTGAATCTTGAAAAAACATTAATGTTTCTAGTGTTGTGTCATCCAAATCTAAATCAATTATCCTTTCTTTTATTTTCAATTTACTAATTTTATGCATTTCAGCAAAGTCACTAATCATTTGATCAAATTTATCCACATTATCTTCCTTCCTAATGCCACCTATACTACCATTAAAAATTTATCTTGTAAAGAAAAAAAACGAATTATTTCGTTTTTCTTTTACTTTTAGCAGTTATTTTAAAAGTTACACCCTTTTTTTCATTTTCAACTTTTATCTCATAATTCATTAATTGTAAAGATTTTTTGATAATCGACAGTCCTAAACCAAACTCGCCTTTAATTCCTTTTTTATATGGTGTAAATATATCATCTAATAATGTTTGATCAATATTAGGTCCATCATTAAAAAAGGTTAATTGATTTTTGCTTATTTCAACTTTAACCGTTGTTGCAGCGTAGCGAATAAAATTATTGAGCATGTTTTCAATAATTGCTTCCCAAATATCAAATGTTCCCTTAAAAGTTCCTTTGTTTTTAACTTTTAATTGCCAAGTTAATTCTTTTTTTTGATATTTAAATTTTTCAATTGTACTTTCAATAATTTTTATTAAATCAATATTTTCTTCAGTATAATTATCACCCTCTTTTAAATAATTCAATTTATTTAAATAAAGCAGTGATTGAACTTTCGTTTCTAATTTATCAATTTGTTCTTCAATTATCTTAATTCCTTTATTTTTGCTTAAAACACCATCTTCAATTGCTTCAATATGTGATTTAATCACTGTTAAAGGCGTTTTAAAATCATGTGAAATATTTTGATACATTTGATTTTTATACTCTTCCTGCATTTTTAAAGTAGTATGCATATCATCAATTGTTTTTGACAAAGCATTTAATTCATCATCAAGATGATAATCATCTTGATAAAGATCAAAATAATTGTCACGACCAATATTTGCAACTTTATCCTGTAGATGATAAATTTTAACAACTAATCTTCTTGACCACGTAATGGTGAGTGCTAAGACGATAATTAAAGTGATAAATAAAACTGGAAAAATAACAAAAACAACATCTCGTTGAATTTGATTTATATATTGACAATCAGTAACGGCGATTCTAAGATCGCCATTACCGCTAAAAACATAATAATAATAATCATTATTATTGTATTCAAATTTACCATAGTCTTGATCAATTATTTCTAAAACATCATTTGGATTAACACTAATAATATTGGAGTAATTACCAGAAGTAATCAGCGTATTATCATTTTTATAAATGTAGGCAATTCGTTTTTGGGCTCGGTCATTATCAATTCTCGTATCAATATAGTTAACCGGATCCCGCAAATAATTGTAAACATTATTTTCATAAATGGGCATTAGGACTTTAGGGAGTATAAGTCCTAAGCTTATTAGAATAATACCAAATACAATAATGCCGATTGAGATTAATTGATTAAATAAATTATGTCTTAATTCTTTCATAGTAATCTGTACCCATAGCCATAGATGGTTGAAACTTTGAAATTGGGCATTTTACGACGAAGTCTTCTAATCAAATCATCAACGACACGATCACTTCCAAAATAATTTTCACCCCATACTATATTTATAATTGATTCACGATTAAATGATTTACTTTTATTTTTAATGAACAATTCTAATAAATCAAACTCCAATGAAGTTAATTTTATTTCTTCTTCATTTTCTAAAACAACTCTTTTATTTAAATCAACAAGATAATTTTCATATCGAATCAAGTTGTTTTTAATCGCATATGTTCGCTTTATAATATTGTTAACTCGTAAAATCAATTCTTTAGGTGAATATGGTTTTGTTAAGTAGTCATCACTGCCCAGTTCAAGACCGATAATTTTATCTAAATCTTGATCACGGGCTGAAGTAAAGATAACTGGCACGGATTCGTCAGTTTCTCTTATTTTTTTTATTATGTCGTAACCACTAACATCATCACCCAACATAATATCTAGAATCCAAAGATCAACTGCTTTACCTATATAATCAATCGCGTCTTTTCCATTATAGAGGTTTACTACCTCATAGTTATCGCGTTTTAAATAGGTGGTTATTAAATCATTTAGATCTTTTTCATCTTCGACCAAACATATTTTATACATTAATTCACCTCAAGACTAGTATATCATAATTTTTTATTTTTTCATTATCACCCTCCTTATTCTTATATAATTATTGCTTCCACATATCACCTCCTCATTTTAATGATATCAAACAATTGTGGACAGATTATCTAAACAATATGTGAAATTGTAAAAAAAAAAGAGTTACCTCTTTTAAATATAATTCAAATATGGATTTTCTTTCTTTTCTTTAAAAACACTTGTACTTGGTCCATGACCTGGATAAACTTGATAATCTTTTTCTAAACTTTTAAACCATTCTAAACTATTTTGCATCGTTTGATCATCACCACCAGGGAGATCAGTTCTTCCTATCCCTTGCTTAAAAACAAAATCACCAACAAATAAATCATCTTCAAAAATAAAAGTAACACAATCATTATTGTGACCTTTAGTTGCCTTTACTTCAAAAGAAAAGTTTTTTGTTTTTTTAATTCCTAAAGTACGATAATTATAAATATTAACCGAATAATCACGAATAATATCAGTTAAAGCGCCAACATGATCAAAATGATAATGAGTAACTAAAACCCCTTCTAATTTATAACCAGCAATTGCTTCTTTAATTTTTTTATAATCAGCTGCTGGATCAATTACCAAACAACTTTTGTCCTTAATCAAAACATAACAATTTGTTTCAAGTGGACCAACAATTAATTTTTTAATTTGCATCTAATACCTCCTTAACCGGTTTAAAACTTTTTCGATACCCCTTAACTATACCATATTTTTTAATTAAAACAAGATGTTCCTTAGTTGGATAGCCCCTATTCTTCTTAAAATTATATTGCGGAAATTTATTGTCAAATTTATCCATTAATTGATCACGATAAACTTTAGCAACAACTGAAGCAGCAGCAATACTAATACTTTTTTGATCGCCCTTAATAATTGAAGTTGAATTAATTTTAAGATTAATGGGCATTGCATCAACTAAAACATGGTCAATTTTTATTTTTTGATTTACTTTTAAAATCGCTTTTTCAATTGCTTTTTTTGAAGCCTGATAAATATTAATTTGATCAATTTCATCAGATGATACTTCAACAATTGCATAAGCAAGACAATTCTTTAAAATATAATCATTAAATTTTTCTCTTTTCTTAGCACTTAGCTTCTTTGAATCATTTAAACCTTCTAAAAAAAAATCCTTTGCTAACACAACACAAGCAGCGACAACTGGTCCAAACAAAGGACCCCTTCCAACTTCATCAACCCCAGCAATTACTTTATTATCAAGATACAATTGATCCTCATAATCACGCATCTTGTTCACCTTGCACATTAACGAAAGCAAAACCATAATAAGTTTCCTTTTTTTTCTGATTATATTTATAAATATAATTACCAACTGGCACAACTAAAATACCATCATCAGTTAATTGATCTAACAAATGAATTGGTTCATCAAAAAAAGCAGCCGAAACTAAAATGCGATCAAACGGGGCGGCTGCTTTTAAACCATTTATACCACTATCATTAATCAAATGAATATTATTTTTTTTAATTATTTTCTTCGATTGAAAAAAAACATCTTCATTTATTTCAATTCCATAAATAATTGAATTCAAAGATAAATAACTCATCAATTCTAAAACATAACCACACCCAGAACCAATTTCTAAAATTTTTTGATTATTTTTTAAATCCAAAAGGTCAAGCATAAAGGCAATGGTTGTGGGCTGGGAAATGGTTGCATTATCGCCAATTGGTAATGGTCTATCCTCATAAGCATATTGTTTATATTTCTCTTCAACAAAATCTTCACGTTTTACTTTTGAAAAAGCCGCAACAATTTCTTTTGAAAAATTTTTTTCTAAATGTTTCAATAGCCCATCCCTAGTCATTACTTCACCACAATATTAACTAATTTATTTTTAACTGTAATTACTTTAATAATTTTCTTCTTTTCAATATTTTTCTTAACATTATCTTGTTCAAAAGCAATTCTTTCCATTTCTTTTTCATCAAGATCAATATCCATCTCAACCTTACTTCTAATTTTACCATTGACTTGAACAATCATTTCATACTTTTCTTCCCTAATCAAAGATTGATTATAAGTTGGCCATTTTGTTTTAAAAATACTTTCATTGTGACCTAACATCTGCCATAACTCTTCTGCTAAATGTGGTGTAAAAACAGCGATTAAAATTGCAAAAGTTTCTAAAGATGTTTTATTTTTAATTTCTTCTTTTGTAATATAATTAAATAAAATTCTAATTTTAGCAATTGCCGTATTATATTTTAAAGCTTCAATATCTTCTGTTACTTCTTTAATCGTTTTATGGACAATATTTAACAAAGCACTATCTTCTTGATTATTAGGATTCACTTCTTGATAATAACTATAAACTTTTTCTAAAAATCTTTTAATCCCATTAATACCACTATCAGAAAAATCGCCACCCTCTTGATAAGGCCCTAAAAACATAATATACATTCTTAACACATCAGCCCCATAATCATTTAAATAATCATCTGGATTAACCACATTGCCCTTTGACTTACTCATTTTAAAACCATCTTTAGTAATAATGCCATGAGCTCTAAACTTTTTAAAAGGTTCCTCAAAATTTAAAAGTCCAAAATCCTTTAAAGCCATTGTTAAAAACCTGGTATACATTAAATGCAACACTGCATGTTCATTACCGCCAATATACATATCAACTGGTAGCCATTTATCTAATCTTTCTTGATCAAACGCTTTATCATTAAACTCAGTACAAGGATACCTTAAAAAATACCAAGCGGAATCGAGAAAATTATCCATCACATCAGTTTCCCTTTTAGCAGGAAGACCACATTTTGGACAAATTGTATTAACAAAATCAGCTACTTTTGAAAGTGGTGATGTTCCTTCACCTTTTGGTCGAAAATCTTCAACTTCCGGAAGTAAAACTGGCAAATTCTTTTCAGCAACAATTCCACATTTTTCACAATAAACAATTGGAATTGGTGGACCCCAATATCTTTGTCTTGAAATACACCAATCATGAAGCCGATAATTTGTTTTACGCTCTGCTCCCTTTTCTTTTACCAACCAATCAGTAATCTTTTCAATTGCTTGTTCACTAGCAAGCCCATTAAAATTACCCGAATTAACCATTATTCCTTCTTCAGTATACGCTTCTTTTTCAATTCCCGTTTCACTTTTAATCACTTCAATAATTGGTAATTGATATTTTTTAGCAAAATCATAATCCCTTTGATCATGAGCTGGGACGGCCATAATCGCACCCGTGCCATAAGCCATCAAAACATAGTCCGAAATCCAAACTGGAATTTTTTGATTAGTTGCTGGATTAATTACATAGGCACCAGTAAAAACACCGGTTTTTTCCTTTTCAAGGCTTTCACGATCAATTGTTGTTTTACGCTCTGCTTCTTTAACATAAGCAAAAACTGCTTCTTTATATTCATCTTTAACGATTTTTTTTAATATAGGATGCTCTGGTGCAATTACCATATAAGTTGCTCCAAAAATAGTATCTGGCCTAGTGGTATAAACAATTAATGATTCGCCATTTTCAAATTTGAACAAAAGTTCCGCTCCATTTGATTTACCAATCCATCTTTTTTGTGCTGTTTTAGTCGTCTCTGACCAATCAATCCAATCTAAATTATTTAAAAGTTTTTCACTATAATCAGTTATCTTAAAAAACCATTGCTCAGTTTCTTTTTTTTCAACAATACTTTTACATCTTTCACAACTACCACCCTCTACTTGTTCATTCGCTAAAACGGTTAAACAAGAAGGACACCAATTAACTGGTGACTTTTTTCGATAAGCCAAACCACCATTAAAAAGTTGCACAAAAATCCATTGCGTCCACTTATAATAATTGGGATCAGTTGTATCAACTTGATGATTCCAATCAAAAATTGCCCCTAATTTTTTTAATTGATTTTCACGAAAATTTTCAATATTTTTAGGAATTAATTCAGCTGGGTGAACACCAATTTTAATCGCATAATTTTCACTATGAATTCCAAAAGCATCAAACCCCATTGGTTCAAAAACATCATAACCATTTAATTTTTTATATCGACCATAAATATCCGAACCGATATAAGCAAATACATTACCAAAATGAAGCCCTTCGGCTGATGGATAAGGAAACATCATTAAATTGTAAAATGGATTTTTGGCGTTTTCTAAATCAACTTGATGAAGATTACTTTTTTCCCACTCCGCTTGCCATTTCTTCTCGGTTTTTAAAAAATTATACATTTTTTTCCTCCTTCTGCAACCTTTTACCCAGCACATGATAAACAATTAATTGTAGAATAATTAAAATAAAAAAAGCAATAAATATTTTTAAGACAAGATGATCAAAATATTGAACTAAATATAATGTTAAAGTAATGATAAATGAATTTAATATTGCAATTATTTTAACTACTTTTTTTAAATTTAGTTTTTTAAAATCTAATTTATAACGATTTGCTAAATACTGCATCTCAATACTTTTTTGATAATTCTTAAAATGATTACTTTTTTTTA